>JALZFP010000323.1 GCA_030861485.1 Actinomycetota bacterium
GCGATGCCTAGCGCAATGCCGCCCTTCGCCGTCCCGTCGAGCTTGGTCAGGATGATCCCCGTGACCCCCGCGACCTCGTGAAACAGCTTGGCCTGCCTCAGGCCGTTCTGCCCCGTTGTCGCATCGACCGTCATGAGCACCTCGTGTGGCGCCCCGGGCATCTGGCGCTCTATGACCCGCTTGACCTTGTCAAGCTCCGCCATGAGGTTAACCTTGGTGTGTAGCCGCCCAGCGGTATCTATTAGCAGGACGTCTGTGCCATCATTCTTGGCCTCCTCGACCGCCTCGTGGGCAACCGACGCCGAGTCTGCGCCTCGCTCGATGGCGATAACTCTAGCCCCAGTCCTCTCCCCCCACGTCTGTAGCTGCTCGATTGCCGCCGCCCGGAACGTGTCGCCCGCTGCGAGCATAGCCTTGCCCGGCAGGAAGTGGACGAGCTTGCCTATGTTCGTCGTCTTGCCCGTGCCATTCACCCCGACCATCAGAATCACTGTCGGCTTGTGCGAGACATCTAGCTCTATCGGCTTGTCGAGCAAACGTGTCGCGTGCTCGATCATAAGCTCCCGAAGCTCTTTGCCGCTGGTAATGTTCCTCTCCAGCGCCTCCTGCTCAAGCTCCGCGACGAGCTTCGCCGTGGTCGGCACACCGACGTCGGAGGTGATGAGGATCTCCTCTATCCTCTCCCAAAACTCCTCGTCCTCCGCGTCCCGAAACTCTGCCACAGCCGCGTTTAGCTGCCCAACGAACGACTCCCGGCTCCGCCTCAAGCCACTTCGCAGGCGGCTGAACCAGCCGCCCTCTTGTGCTTTCAGTGTTTCGGGCGCGCCCGCCTCCGGCTCTTCGGCCTCGTCCATTGCGGTATCCTCGATGGCCGGCTCCACCGGAGGGATCACCACTGATTCATCGACCGGTTCCAGCACGGATTCGACCGGGGCACCGTCCACCTCCTCGGGGACGACTTCGATCTCCTCGGGCTCCCGCTCGGGGGTCTCGACGGCCGTCCCGGACCCCTCAGACTTTTCTTTGGATCTTCTCAGAAAGCTACGCCATGACCGTCCCATACCGGCTGTTCTCAATCTCCTGTAAGACGTTTCGACACGACGACCGTGGCTCCGGAGGTATCCGGCGCGACCCCGTAGAGCACATCCGCCGCCGCCATGGTCCGTTTCTGGTGCGTTACCAGCAGGAACTGCCCGTCCGCCCGGTAAGAGTCTACCACAGTGAGAAACCGGGCCAAATTCAGATCGTCCAGGGCAGCCTCGGCCTCATCGAGCATACAAAACGCCTTGGAACCCGCGCCGAACCGCCCCAAAAAGATGCTGAACAAGAACGAAAGCGCCAGGAGAGAGCGCTCCCCACCCGAGAGCATACGCAACGGCCTCCACCCGCGGCCCTTTAGCCTGAGCCCGATCTCCACCCCCTCCTCCGAGAGATCTAGCTCGCCCGCTGCACCCTCCATCATCCGCGGCACGATCGAAGAGAACGCTGTTCTCACCTCCCGGAAGGTCGCCTCAAAACGTGACTCTATCTCCTCGTCCACGTTTTGTATTATACGTGCGATTTCGGTGGCGGCGGCCTCAGCGTCAGCGCGCTGGACGGTGACGAACTCGTACCGCTCGCGGAGTTGTCCCTCCTGGGAGATGGCGAGCAGGTTTACGTCGCCGAAGTGTTTGAGCCTGCGGGCTAGACGCGCGCGTTCGCGTTCGGTATCGGGGTTTTCGGGGAAGCTTGCAGCCGCCGCACGAGCGATCTCCAGGGTAGCGCCCCACTCCTCGGAGATCTCCCCTTCGGCTGTTTCGGAGGCTTCTTCGGCGCGGGAGACCTCGACACGCAGCGCGTCGGCTGCGGAGGAGACCCTGGCGAGCTCCCCGGCAAGGTCTCCGGTTTGCCTGGCCAGACCAGCATGCTCCGCGACGGCGTGATCCCGCTGTTCGGCGGCGTCCGAGCGAGAATGGCGCAGTCGGGCGAGGCGCTCTCGGACGATGGCGTCAAAGCGCCGGGCACACTCGACGACGCGTCGAGAACGGTTTTCGAGGTGAGTATTGTCGCCGGCGGTCCTAGTGTTCTCGAGGCTGGCCAAGCCGCGCGAGACCCGATCCCGATGCTCTCGTGCCTCTTGTAGATCGGTGCGCGCCCGGGCGAGCTGTCCGGCCGTTTCCCGGGCCGCCGTGTATGAGGAATCCACAGCCGGGACAGCTGTCGCTAGCTCCTCTTTCGCCCGCTCCTCGGCCTCCCGTGCCTCCTGTAACTCCGTCTCAATAGCGGAGCTCTTTGTCTCGACCTCGTGGAGATCCAGGGCTTCAGCCCAGCGCCGCTCGCGTGCAGCCTCGGCCTCTCTTAAATGGCGTCCGGCCTCGGAGGCCAGAAGGGAAGTGACACGGGATGTCCGGGAGATTAGAGAGGCGAGGGTCTCGGCCTCCCCAACCAATTGGCTGGAGCACTGGTACGCAGAGAAGATGATTCCTTGCATATCGTAGAGTTCCTCGCCGAGCTGATTCTTCAGCGTAGAGAGGCGCTTCTCTTCCTCCTCGAGACTAGCTCGGCGGGCGAAGTCCCCACCAGGAGTACGGCGGCTGGCACTCGTTCGGGTGAAGCGAAGGCCCTCGCGTGTTACCGCGACGTCGTAGCCTCTCTTCGGGGTAGCGTGGTCAGCCCGCTCAAGTACGTAGGTACCCCCGAGAAGTCGCTTCAGGGCCTCCTTACACGAGGGGTCCGTGACCTCTACACACTCGAGTAGGGGTTTGCCGGGGAGCGACCCGTTCTCCGGCACCCCTTCTGCGTCCAGGCGCACGACCACGCGCTCCGGGCTATCACCCGAGAGCAATCTCATCCCCTCGTCCAGAGTCTTCGCCAATACACCGTCGGCCAAGTCGCCCAGAGCGGCTTCGACGGCGGCCTCGTAGCCGGGACGGGGGCGCAGTATCTCGTAGAGCCGCGTGGTGGCACCATCCGTGGCCCTCTCCGGGGCCCTGAGAGTCCGAATCTCCGCCTCCGCACTACCCACGAGCGTGGCGAGCATGCCCCTCCGCCGATTCGCCTCCGCTGTCATTCCCGCGGCCAGCGAGCGCAGCTCCTCAAGACGGTCGAGCACTGCGGTAGCTCGTGCGTGCAACCCTTCCGGCGAATGGGTGCCCAGCTTCTCTCCAACCTTTGCTAGACGCTCGATCTCCCCATCC
>JALZFP010000334.1 GCA_030861485.1 Actinomycetota bacterium
CTCCTGAGTATATGCTCGAGCTCACTCACCTTTCCAGTTTAGCCCGAAGCATCACCAGTATCAAGAATCGCTCTTGGTACACGGGTGTATTTGAGAAGTCGAAAGGAGAGATACGTGTCGTTAGCCCAGCGTTTCGCCCAGGTCTTCGGGGCTGTCTACCTACTAGTTGGGATCCTGGGATTCATACCGCCGCTCGTCCCGGGGACGATTCAAGGGTTGTTAGGCCCCTTTGAGCCGTTCTCCGGGTTACTGCTCGGCCTGTTCGCCGTGAATTGGCTACACAACGTAGCACACATAGCTATAGGGGCGGCGGGCTTGGCCTCCTATAGGAGCCACACCGCAGCAAGATCCTACGCCATAGGAATCGGGGTGCTCTACCTGGGGCTCTTCGTGATAGGCTTGGTCCTACCGCTGGTCTTCGGTCTTTTGCCGCTCAATGCGGCTGACAATATCCTTCACCTCGTCTCCGGAGGTCTCGCCCTCGCCATCGGTCTGGCCTCACCAGCGCGAGGTGTTACCCGCGCCCGCGTCTAAGAGCACGTTTAGATTAGGGGCAGCGGTCCCGTTCTTTCGAGCGCTCCGTCGCCTCACCCACCGACGGGAGCCCAGGAGGTTATCTCTTGGTGGTGCGTGATCTGGAAGGCCCTCCCCTTGCACCGGAGACCTAGGCTGGTGCGGCAAACTAAGAAGCGAAGAAAACGTAACTTCCTATCAGGCCTCAGACGGCTACCGGCTTCCGCGCCTAAGGTTCCGGCCGCCCGGCTTTCCGTGGCCGTCATGCACCGACTCTCCGTCCTGGTCTGACCCACCGCGGAGGCGTCTGAGAGCGTCCAGGTGAGCCCTGGCGGGACGGGGCCGGCGTACGCGCCGCCGTTCGGGATGGGGCGGGCGAGGCCCTTCTTGCCAGGCGCGTTCTCCCTGGGAGTCTCTATCTGCTCCCTGCCGCTCATCCAGGCCTTTGAGGCGCCTGGCGACGCCCCGCTCGTCGCCGCGAGGCTGCTCGCTTTCGGAACCAGAGCCGTTCTGTGAAGAACGGGTTTCGGCCACAGGCCCGGGCATCTCTCGCTCCTTGAACACGCTCTTCTTGCGGCCGCCAGGCCACCAGTTCCAATCGCCGAGGATCCTCATCGTGGCGGGGACGAGGAGGATGCGGATAATGGTCGCATCCACGAAGACGGCGACGGCAAGCCCCAGACCGACGGCTTTGGTCGTGGTGATGCCGGTGAAGGCGAACGCGCCGGTGACAACGACGACAATGGCGGCCGCGGAGGTGATTATGCCAGCGGTCGCTACGAGGCCTTGGGCGACGCTAGCTGTGTTCGATTCGCCGTGCTCGTAAGCCTCGCGGATGCGTGAGAGCAGGAAGACCTCGTAGTCCATTGAGACCCCAAAGATCGTGCAGAACATCAGGATCGGTACCGTCGAATCTACAAAACCCAAAGGCGTGAAGCCGAGGAGACCGGAGAGGTTGCCGTCCTGAAACACCCAGACCATCGCCCCGAAGCTCGCGGTCAGGCTGAGGACGTTAACGATCACGGCCTTAAGAGGGATGAAGAAGGAGCGGAAGGTGAGAAAGAGGACCAGGTAGGTAACGCCGAGCACGAAGGCGACCGCAAGAGGGGCGTTCCCGTACAGGTTCGAGATAAAGTCCCTCTGCCCGGCCGGGAGCCCGCCGACGAGGAAACTTACGTCTTCGGGTGGCTCGACCGCCCGTACCTCTCCCACCGTATCCCGCGCCTCCTCGGTGTACGGGTTGCTCTCCGTGGCTGCCCGAAGGAGGATCCGGTCCCCCGCCGTGTAGTTCTCCAGAGCGCTCTCCACCTCCTCGGAGCCCCGAACCTCCGGCAGCGCGAGCACATTCGCGACGCCTTTGGGGGTCACATCGCCGTCGCCGGAGACACCCTCCGGCAACTCGGGGAGTTGCGCAGCGAGAGGCCCGGCCTCTTCACGGGCCTCGCTTAAGCTCTGGGCGTACTCCCGAGCGGCTTCAGCCCCGATGGTGTAGAGGCTGTCGACGCGCTCGACGCCCCTCGTTTCCTCGACGGCTTCGCCAAGCTCGCGGATCGCGTCCAGGCCCTCGGCATTTGTGGGATCGTCTGGGAGGGTGGCGACGACCTCTACCGGGGTCAGGGCTGCGTATTCGAAGTCCTCCTTCAGGATGTCGTCGCCGACGCGCGACTCGTACCTCTCAGGCAGCACGCTAGCCTCAGGGACCCCGACCTCCATGTGCATCGCGGGGTACAGGAGGGCGAAGAGTGCGGCGCCGACGACGAAGAGCACCACCAGCGGGTGCCGCATCACAAGCTGCGCACTCCGCGACCAGAGACCGGCGCCGACAGTTTCGTCGCTCCTGCGGCGCCGCCGGACGGAGAGGGCATTGATCTTGTGCCCAAGGATGGCGAGGACCGCCGGAAGTAACGTAAGGGCGGCGGCGACGGAGAAAAAGACCACGAGGGTTCCCGCCACCCCGATTGAGCGCATAAACATGTACGGAAAGAACAGTAGTCCGGTAAGGCCGATCAGGACGG
>JALZFP010000336.1 GCA_030861485.1 Actinomycetota bacterium
CTCCTAGCCTCCTGGCTTGAGCCCCTCCAAAAAGATGTTTACCGCCGTCTTCAGGTGCTCTTCGTCCCTGAGACCGTCCTCCAGTAGCGCCGGGAAGAATAGCTGGCCCGCGAGCTGTGGCATGAGCATCCCTATAAAGGCCCGGGCGCTCGAACGGGCGTCGTGGGGCTTGAGCCTTCCGAGCTCGATCTGGTGTTCCAGGTAAAGTTTGAGAAACTCCAGTACCTTGCCCGGACCGTTTCTGATGAACATCTCGGCGACCTCCGGGCGGCGAACAGCTTCTCCCACCATGAGCTGCAGCATCCGGACGTCGAACTGCTCAAAGGCGAAGTAGGCCCGACCGAGCCTCGGCAATACCTCCTCAGGGGGGAGATCCATTATCGGAGCGGGATCCGCCACCGCGCGTAAGACAGGCACCTGCGAACGCAGAACCTCGCGAAAGAGAGCCTCTTTGTCCGGGAAGTACCAGTAGATCAGGGCCGGAGACTGCAACCCTGCAGCCTCCGCGATGCTCTTGATCGTCGCCCCCTTAAAGCCCTTAGCCGCAAACTCCTCGAATGCCGCCTTCAAGATCTGCTCCCGCCGTTCCGGCTCCTGTTGGCGCTGCTCGACCAAGATAACCCCTTGATTAATCGTTCAATAAGCAGTGTATACATGATTGAACGCTCAGTCAAGGAGTTTTCGGATGCAGGACCTATACTGGATGAGATGAGGCGCCCGTACCACGGCGTGAATTTGCGAAAACAGCCGGAGGCGTACCTCATGCGGGCGCGGAGAGCAGGGCCTCTTCCACGCCGAACCCTACAAGAACGACCTTCTACCGCTGTACGCGCTTTAAGGATGTCGGCGAAGGAGTTGGCCGGCGCCGTCTGCGGGCGCTTCCTCGATCATAAGGCCGAGAGCGACTTCGTCGGGATGGATGTGGCCAGGAAGTACTTGCAGATGGACTACACACGGGCCAGGCGCTGTGCCAGGTCAGGGGAGGGAACAAGAGAAGCCCTTGGAGGTGCCCGATCTCGAGAAGAGCCGGGCGGCGGAGATCTTCTACGAGATGTGGTAGGTGGCCACCGAGGATGAAGAGTACCTCAAGCTCAAGGAAGAGCACCGGCGCCGCAACCCGTAGAACGGTATTATCCACGCATGGACGAGCGCGACCTCATCCTGCTCGAAAGCGCCATTACGGCCATCGACGAGGCCGTCTCCGCCGTTGCCCGCGAGATCGAACGCGACCGGCTCGGCGAGTCTTCGCTCGCACGCCTCTCCACCGTCGAAGCCGAACTCAGGCGCAGCCGCCTCGCGCTGGAGAAGATTGTCCAGGAAGAGACGGGCTAGAAGCCGGGGCACTAAGCGACTAGATGGCGCACTCTTTGGTGCTGACGGGGTTCCGGCGCTCTTGGGCGAGGTCCACGGTCTGCTGCACGAGGGTGGAGGGAACGCCGTAGCCGGCGTTGTCGGAGTCAGCGCGGCTGGCGAAGACGGTAGCGACGACGGTCCCTGCTTCGTTTATGGCCGGACCTCCGGAGTTACCCTGGCGGACAAAGCCCTTGAAGGTTGTCACGGTGCGCTCCACGGGACCCCGGTTGTAGGCGTCATTGGAGATCACGCGCTGCGTGCCGGCCACGCGCCCGGCCCTGATGTCGAACGGCCCGTTCTCCGGGAATCCCAGGATAGCTACAGGCTCGTTGTTCCGGGGCTCGGCCAGAGAGAGCGGCGGCAGCCTGAGGTCGCTAACCCGCAGCGCCGCAACGTCGTTCTTCTCGTCGAAGACCACGACCCTGGCGGGCAGGGGGATGCCGGCCCCCTCGGGCTGGACCTGGGTCACCACCTCCCCGGCGACGACGTGGGCGTTGGTTACGACGATGTCGGGGGCGGCTACCCAGCCGGTGCCCTCGATGCCCATACCGCAGGCGACCCCGGTGACCCGTACCACACGCGAGGCTGCTGCCTGCACCTCCGGATCTCTTACGATGCTCGCGTCCGGGTCGGCAACGTCGGCCTCAGGGCCCTGGAAGCGGGGGATGGGATCCAGCCTGCTGAGTGCCTGTGCCAGGAGACTCGAGGGCATCCTCTCGTTCAGAACCGTGATTATCCCGGACTCCTGCATGGACGGGTGCAGAGATGCGAACAGCGGGGTCCCCAGTGCAAAGGCCGCTGCTACCCAGACGAGGGTTAGGGAGAGTGTGGCGCCCAGGATCGCCCCGCCGGCGCGGTCCAGCGTCTTGGAGGTGGTGTCCGCAATCTTCCCGCTGAGGTAGCCGCCGGCCGCGCGGGCCAGGACGTCCCCGAGCACGGCAAACGCTACTATGCTAACGAGCGTGATGATAGAGCCGAAGACGGGGTCG
>JALZFP010000345.1 GCA_030861485.1 Actinomycetota bacterium
TCGTTGGAGCCTGCGTTGGTGTCGTAATCTTCGGTATTAGTTTTATTTGATTGCTCGTTCCCGGTACAGCCAGCAGCTATAAGAGTAACCAAGACCAAGACGAGTAATGTCGCGACGTTCTTTGTCCTCACGGCTTGCCTCTCTAAGTAGCCAGTGGAGCGCTCAGAATGTACGGCGATACTAACCTAAGCTTGTTAAGTCTCGGTTAGGAACCTACAAGTCTTCGTAAACTGACCCGCCTTAAGAAACCAAAATAACGCTACCAATGCCTTCCCTGGCGCCTAGTAGCAGCTTTTTCTGCGCTCCTCAAGCGGACGGAGGGCCACCAAACCCTCGAGCCGTTTGTGCGTTGTTAGTGCCCATATGGATGGAAAGTAACGTACTGGCCGATTTTGCGCCCTGAAGAGAAGGTGCCGCCAAGGCCCCAAGAGGTTTTCAGGTTTTCGAAACCAACCTGCCTTAAAAAGCCCGCCTTAAAAATTAGACGTGGCCTTCCTTCGAGTATCAACAAGACAACAAAGAGAGGGCAGGCAGTTTATCGGACGCACCGGCGGCCTATCCGCTCTCCGACCAGGAGGGCGCGAGGCCCAGAGCATCCGACCGCTCCCGGAGCGCCGCGGCGACAAAGTCTATGTGCTCGTTCAGGTCCACGCCAAGCTCCCCGGCGCCGCGGACGATATCTTCGCGGTTTACAGCGGCGGCGAAGGACTTCTGCTTCATCTTTTTGCGGACGCTCTTTGCCTTGAGGCCGTCCAAGCCCTCGGGCCTTACTAGGGCGCAGGCCGTAACGAAGCCGGAGAGCTCGTCTACGGCATAGAGGGTCTTTGCAAGGAGAGTCTCGCGGGGCACGTCCAGGTAGTCAGCGTGGCCTTTTATCGCCTCTAGCACGTCCTCCGGGTAGCCCCGACGCTCCAACTCCCTAACGCCGACCATTGGATGCTCGGCGGGGGTGGGATGCTTCTCGTAGTCCATATCGTGCAGGAGGCCTGTAATCCCCCACTTCTCCTCGTCCTCGCCAAACTTTCGGGCGTAGGCCCGCATGGTGGCCTCGACGCCGAGCATGTGCTTGCGTAAAGAGTCGCTCTCCGTCCACTCGCAGAGCAACTCCCAAGACTCTTCACGGTTCAACTGGTACCCCCTAAAATTGTAACCCGGTACGGAAATAGTTATTCTACCGCTAGCTATTCTACCGCTCAGCGATCGGCTCATGCCTTTTCCACTAGCTCCCTCGCCCGCAGGAGCACAGCATCTAACATGGGCTCTGTAAGGACGCCGGTAAAGGTGTTCTGCTGGGAGGGGTGGTAGCAACCGAGGAAGGTAGTGGAATCGGCTTCGTGTTCGGCGCCGTGGGAGAACTTGGGTTTCGGACGGACCTCGTGGAGGCGCAAGGCGGCGTCCCAGGCGAAGGCGCCGAGGCAGACAATGACCTTCACGTCAAGCAGCGCGAGTTCGCGGGCGGCGTAGGGGAGGCACCGGTCTCGTTCGGTGGGAGTGGGTTTGTTGCGTGGCGGGGCGCAACGGACGGCGGCGGAGATCCAGAGCCGGCGGAGGCGCAGGCCGTCCCCGGCATACCGGGAGACCGGCTTGTCCGCGTAGCCCGTACGATGGAGTGAGCCGAAGAGGAAGTCGCCGGAGCGGTCGCCGGTGAAGAAGCGGCCAGTACGGTTGGCACCGTGGGCGGCGGGGGCCAGGCCGAGGACGACCACGCGGGCGCCGGCGTCACCGAACCCCGGTACGGGCCGTCCCCAGTACTCTTCGTCAGCGTAGGCGGCCCTTTTCTCGCGAGCGACCTTTTCGCGCCACTCGACGAGGCGCGGGCACGAACGGCAGGAGGTTATCTCCCTTTCGAGCTCCGCGAGCGCTTTGCGGCGCTCCACCTGGTCTTTAGGCGCCGTAACGATTGAGTTTGAGGGCGTGGCCCATGAGGAGGCCCATGATCTCTTTGGCCGGAAAGACTCCCAACGAGCCCCCTGCGCAGGTACGCTCCCCGAATCTCTCGGAGGTGGGCAGGGTGTACTCGGAGAAGAGGAGGAACGGGACCCCGTGCCAAGAGTGGCTCTCCATCTTCGCGGGGGTCGCGTGGTCGCCGGTCACAGCCAGAGCAGCGGGGCCAAGGTCCAGAAGTTCGGGGATCAGGGCGTCCGCCTCTTCTATAACCGCTGCCTTGCGCTTGAAGTCGCCGTCCTCGCCGGCGGCGTCGGTAGGCTTGACGTGGACAAAGAAAAAGTCGAAAGCGTCCCAGTTCTCTTTCAGGGTCTCGAACTCGCCGGCTATCCCCTCGCCTTCTTTTAGAACCTCCATGCCGGCGAGTCGGGCTAGGCCCTTGTACATGGGATAGCCTGCGATGGCTGCCGCACGGAGCTTGTAGATCTCGTCGAAGCGCGGGAGCGCCGGATGCATCCCGAAGCCGCGCAGAAGGACGGTGTTCGCCGGATGATGGTCCGCGAGGATCTCGTCCGCTTCTTTTATAAAGGTGTTGGCCAGATCCGCGCTCTTTTTTGCCGCGCCCCCCGCGCCGTTTGTGGGCTCGACGGGGAGGGGTTTGAGGCCCGTTCTCTGAGGGTCTGAGTCAGATAGGGCGTCCGAGAGACCCTCCGCCCGGAAGACGGCGACTGCCCGGTGCTCTTTCTCATGCGTGACGAAGACCTCGGCGTCGTCGAGCTTTACGTTCTCATTGAGGAGGTCGACGAGCTTTGAGGCTTCTTCGTTCGCGATGCGTCCGGCGCGTCTGTCGGAGATCCTGCCGGCCTCGTCTTTTGTGGCGAAGTTGATCCTGGCGGCCAGGTCGTTCTCGCTCAGCTCGAAACCAATCCCTAGGGCGCTCAAGACCCCGCGGCCGACCTCGTACTCTAGGGGGTCGTAGCCGAAGAGAGCCAGGTGACCTGGGCCGCTGCCAGGGGAGACACCGGCGGCCACGGGTCTGCTCAAGCCAAGGTCGGAGCGGGCCGCAAGAGAGTCGAGGTTCGGGGTGTTCGCGGCTTCGAGCTCGGTCCTGCCAAAGGGGTCCATTGGGAGGCCTCCAAGTCCGTCCAGGACGAGCAGGATGATCCTGGAATCAGTCGAGACCGACAGTTCGCGCACGAGGTCAAGGTTCAAGTCGGCTCCTCACCTTCTCTCTACAGGCGTTTAGCAGCGCGAAAAAAGTCTAGCAGAGAAGGTCTGTATAATTTTCGGTTCGGGGCGCGAATACGTTGCGCAGGGCGAGCTTTCGAAAGTGGGTTAATGAAGATACAGACGATAGACCTAGGTTTTATGGGGACCGAGGAGATTATCGCTTCGTTCCTGTTGACGGGGGAGGGATCGGCCGCGATAGTCGAGACCGGCCCGACGAGTTGCATCAACGAGCTGATGCGCGGGCTCAAGGACCGGGGCGTCGCTCCCGAGGATGTGGAGCAAGTCTTTTTGACCCACATCCACCTGGATCACTCCGGTGCCTCGGGTAACCTCGCGGAGCTCCTGCCGAACGCCGCCTTCTACGTACACGAGATAGGATACCCGCACCTCGTTGACCCCTCGAAGCTCCTCAAGAGCGCCACGCGCCTCTACGGAGAAGAGAACATGGACGAGCTCTGGGGTGAGGTCAAGCCTGTGCCGGAGGATCGCCTTGTGAAGCTGGAGGGCGGAGAGGAGATCGAGGCTGCCGGCGGAGTCGTGCGGGCGC
>JALZFP010000003.1 GCA_030861485.1 Actinomycetota bacterium
GTGGCTTCCTGGCGCGAGGCCTTTCTGTTCATCCCGCTGATCGCGATACCCATAGTGATCCTGCAGATAATCGTCGCCCGTCGGAGGAATCTCGAGCGGGTCAACGCCTGGATCGAAGAGCACCGGATGAGCCCGTCAGTAACGGTGGACGAAATCGAAACGCGGCGCTGGGACAACCCGTTCGGTCGGTTCAAGGAAGCGCTCTTCTCCGACCGCAACGTCGCGCTGGGGGTCATGGCGAACTTCCTCTTCTTGTGGACGGAGACGGGGGTCATTTCCTTCCTCACCTACCAGCTCACCTCGAGCGTCGGCCTAACGCTGGCCACAGCTTCTGTGATCTCTGGGGCGTCGGGCTTGACGGGCTGGATCGGCCAGGTAGGGTGGGGTACGGTCTCCGACCACAAAGGGCGCAAGTTTTCTTTGTACATCCTCGCCATCGGCAACGCCATCGCCCTTCTGGCTATGGTTTTCATCACGAGCGCCGCGCTGGCCTGGGTCATCCTGATTGGATGGGGGCTGGTGCGCAACTCACCGTACCCTGTCTTGTACGCGGCGGTGATAGATACGGTCCCCGACGCCGCCTCTTCCGGGCTCGGGCTGATGATCGGAATCGGTCTGGGAGCCTCGGGCATTCTGGCACCTACGGTGCAGGGCTACCTGGTAGATAGTTTCGGGTTCACCGCGCACTACATCGTGTTGACGGCGATATGTCTACTAACCCTTATCCCTATCGCCCTGCTACACCAGAGGACCCAGGTCGGCGGCGGGACTCGCGATGTCCAGGCGGAGGGTTAGCGACGGGCGCGCCAACAGTCCTAGGGTTCTAAGACTCAGCTAGAGAGGTGCCAACAGTTACGTCACCGGCCTCGGTTACCGCAGCAGCGGTTTGGGTTCTAGAGCCGCTGCTGCGGTTGCAAACACCCTCCCGGAAGCCTATTTTTGGCTCCCTGAATGCTTTTCGAGCGTTTGGGTTCGCTCGAGATTATGTCATGCTGACTCGGATAGGTGCCTTCGGGCGGGAGGCGGCTACTGCCTCAGGCGAGGGTCCTCGGAGGTAGCAAGAGGAGCTATATGCTGAACGATAAAGACTTGCTGGCGTTGGCGGAGCAGCTGCAGAATTCGAGGTGGGTTGACCTGAGCCACACGCTGGAAGAGGGCGTACCGGCCTGGTCCACGCATGCCCGGTTCGGTCAGGTCCTCTACGAGTCCTACGAACTCGGTGCCGTTGCACGCCACTACGGTCTGACGTTGAGCGAGCATACCGGCACCCACATGGACGCCCCCCTGCACTTCATCGCCGAAGGCCCTGCCCACTACGGCATAGACGAGGTACCCCTTAGCCGCCTAGCCGGACGCGCCGCGACGATTGAGGCTCCCGAACTCCCGCCCGGTGGCCTCCTCACCACCGCGCACGTAAGGGAGTGGGAGGAGGAGCACGGCCAGATACAGGAGCGAGACAGGGTCCTCATCCGCTACGGTTGGGACCGGAGGTGGGGTCTTGGCTCGGCAGGTATGGGCTTCCTCGAGGACTGGCCGGGCCTCGGTGGGGATGCGGCGCAGTATCTGGTCGAGAAGGGGGTTTCGCTCGTGGGTTGCGACACCCTCGCCATCGACGCCTTCGGCTCTGAAGAGCACCCGGCACACTACACCCTGCTTGGAAACGAGGTCTACATCGTGGAGAACTTGAAGAACTTGGACAAGCTGCCGTCCTGGTCACTCTTCATGGCGTTCCCTCTCAAGGTGAAGGGCGGGTCGGGCTCTCCGGTGCGGGCGCTGGCTCTCATGCATAGGGAGGTATAGTGGAGATCATAGACATTACCCGGACCGTGGACCCGAAGATGCTGAAGTGGCCGGACGACACGGAGCCGCCATCGCAGGAGTTTGTAACCCACACCAACAACGGAGACCCAGCCACCGTCAGCGAGTGGAAGATGAGCTCCCACACCGGTACTCATATGGACGCCCGCATGCACTTCATCCCTAGTGGCTGGACTATGGAGGCCCTGGACCTCTCGCGCTCCGTGGGGCCGTGCCGGGTCGTCGACCTCACGCACGTCGAGGGGCACGTGGGCCGTGCGGATCTGGAGGCCGCGGAGGTCGCCGGGCAAGTTCGCCTCCTACTGAAGACCCGCAACTCGGACAGGTGGCTTATGCAGAGCGAAGAGTTCGAGGAAGGCTACTCCGCAATCTCCAGGGAGGCGGCGGAGTACCTAGTCGAGATCGGGGTGGAGACCATAGGCGTCGACTACCTCTCCGTCGAGCCGTTCGAGGACGGTGAATTCAACACCCACCACACGCTGCTCGGGGCAGACGTGGTGATCTTGGAAGGCCTGGTGCTTACGGAGGTGGAGCCCGGCGAATACTTTCTGGCCTGCCTGCCCCTGAAGCTCGCGGGCTCCGACGGGTCGCCTGCGCGGGCGATCCTAATTAGGGACTTGTAGTAAAGGAAGGGACTTGTAGTAAAGGAGGTTAGCGTGAAGGCTATGGTATGGAAGGGGCCGGAGGAGATGTCGGTCGAGGAGATGCCGGAGCCCGAGGTAGGGCCAGGTGCTGCGATCGTTCGCCCCGAGGCGGTAGGGATCTGCGGCTCAGAGGTCGAAGGGTACCTGGGCAAGATGGGCAACAGGACGCCTCCGCTGGTGATGGGCCACGAGTTCTCCGGTACAGTAGTCGAGACCGGGGAGAGAGTGAACGAGAGCCTCGTCGGCCGCACGGTCACGGTGAATCCGCTCTACGTAGACGGGACGTGCCGCATGTGCCGGATGGGTCTGAAAAACCTGTGCCCCAACCGGGGGCTTATCGGCATACACCAGCCAGGTGGCTTCGCCGAGTACGTGCGAGTGCCGGCGGAGAACACCTATCCGCTGCCTGAGGAACTCTCTGACGCGGCGCGGGTTGGTGCGCTCGCCGAGCCGTTGGCGAACGGCGTGCACGCGGTAAGCTTGGGACTGGCCAGGTACGATACCGTGGAGCACGCCGTTATAATCGGGGCCGGCACCATCGGCCTTATGTGCCTGCAGGCTGCCGCTCTCTCGGGTGTCGAGAACGTGCAGGTCGTCGAGCCCAACGAGGCACGCCGCGAGCAGGCGCTTGGGCTCGGGGCGCGCGCCGCTTATTCCTCTGGTGCGGAGGCCTGGGAAGCTCTAGAGGAGCCGACGGAGGGTCTCGGGGCGGATCTCGTGATAGACGCGGTGGGTGCCGAGGTGACGCGCCGAATGGCGACCGAGGAGCTGCTACGTCCGGGTGGGCGCGCCGTCATGATCGGACTGCACGACGACGACACTACTTTGGGGTTCCACCACGTCGTGCGCGGCCAGATTGACATCCAGGGCTCCTACACCTACACGGACAAAGACTTCGAGACGGCAATCGGGTGGCTTGTGGAGGAGCGGGCTGGGCTCGGTGAGCTGCCGTCGGTCCTGCCGCTTGAAAGGGGACCGGAGGCGTTCGCGGAGCTCGTGAGGGGGCCGTCGGCCCAGATCAAGGTCTTCCTTGCGGGGACGGAGGAGTAGCGGTGCGGGAAGGGGCGCTCTCGGGGAAGACGGCCGTCGTCGTCGGGGCGAGCAGCGGCATAGGCCTCGCGACCGCAAACCTGTTCGCGGAGGCGGGAGCCACGGTCCACGCCGCGGCGCGGCGCAGAGAGGCTATCGAAGAGGGCGCGGGTGAGCGTATCGGCTCCGGCATTATAAAGGCATACACGCTAGACATCTCGGACTCGGGGGCAGTCGAGAAGATGATAGGGGAGGTAGGCCAAGCAGGCGGGATAGACACGCTCGTAATCGCCGCCGGAATGAACGTCCCCGAGCGCCGCCTCCAACAGCTCTCGCCGGAGAGCTGGGACGGCATCCTCTCGGTAAACCTGAGCGGGGCGTTCTACTGCGTAAAGGCGGCGCTGCCTTACCTGCGGGAGGCCCGGGGACTCGTGGTTCTCATCAGCAGCGTCTCCGGCTCGTGGCCCGACATGTCCGGCCCGGCCTACCAGGCGTCGAAGGCCGGTATGACTGAGCTCGCCCACGCGGCGGGCTTTGAGGAGCACCAGAACGGGGTGCGCTTTACCTCGATTCTGCCAGGCATAGTCGACACTCCTATCCTCGACAACCGCCCCGAACCGCCGGGCAGAGAGATTCGAGATCTGAGCTTGAGGCCAGAGGACGTTGCGGCGGCGTGTCTCTTCCTCGCCACACTCCCCGAGCGCGCCTACGTGCCGGAGATGACCATCCTGCCGACAGCGATACAGGCCCTCGGAAAGAGTTCGACCGCAAGCCCGCCCGTACCAGAGGCATAGGCGCGGGCCTTCCAAGGTCACCGCCAGCCAGAGGCGCACTCACGGTTCACTACGAGAAGTCGGGAATCGCACTGGGCGCCTCGGTCGCACGACCCTTAGGTTCCTTCTAGTCCTCCTTCTGACCGAGCGCTGTCTCATCAAGGACTGTCTCATCAAGGAGGTAGTATGAGCCACCGACCGTCTCGAGTCCGCGGGCGTAGAGACGGAGTACGTGTGGAAGACGCTGTCGCCATCGACGCAGCTCCAGCTGGTAGCAACCTGATGGGATTAGTAATCGATCTTGAGTTCGTTAATGCCGCCGAACGCCGGTGGGCACCTCCATGAGCCCTCACCACCCATAAGACATCACAAATTCGTCAGAATATCCTACAAATAGGCACTTACAGCCTAGCTACCTAGCCTCCGGCTAAGGTCGGCTGTGAGGTATTTTCCTAGCCTGCAGGACAGAATCAAGCTATAAGTGTCTCGCTTGCGGCTCGCCCCTTACTCCTCGCGCAGGCGTGGTTCGTGTGGGTTTTGGGGCATAATGCCTCCGGGAAGGGTTTCGTACCCGAGCACGAGACTGAGCTATTCGCTACTGGAGGCCGCTATGGGTAGGTTGTCCAAGGGTGCTATTGCGTTGGGTAGTGCGGCCGTCGCTGCGGGGGTTTTACGGCGGGCCTTAAACCCGAAGCCCCGGTACGAGGCCTGGCAGAGACGCCCCTACGCAGAGTTCCCTAACCGCGTGCTCGTATTGGGTGGCGGGTTCGGCGGCTACACGGCAGCCTACACTCTGTGCAACCTCACCCAGGATCGAGACGACATCGGGGTAATGCTGATCTCCAAGGAAAACTATTTCACCTTCTGGCCGATGGTGCCGGCCATCATAAGCAGCGACATAGACACCCGCAACGTGGCCCAGCCGCTACGCCGAGCCCTGATCCAGGTTGGGGCCAGCTTTCGGCGGGCGTCTGTCGACGGCATAGATTACGAGCGCAAAGTGGTAACTGCTGATGGTCAGAAGTTCCCCTACGACCACTTGGTATTGTCGCTAGGCGCCGAACCGGCCTTCTTTGGCATACCAGGGGTCGAGGAGCACAGCTTTAAGATGAGAGGGATTTCGGACGCAGAGGCTATCCGCAATCGGGTGATCGAGCGCTTCGAGGAAGCGACACTGGCACGGGGCGAGGTCCCGGAGTCGAAGTTAACCTTCGTGGTCATCGGAGGCGGAGCCACAGGGGTCGAGACGGCTGCCGAGCTTCACACCCTGATCCACGAAGCCCTCGCTCCGGACTATCCGAACGTCAATGCGGAGCGGCACGTCCGGATTGTTCTTCTGGAGGGAGGGCCGAGTATCTTGCGGGAGCTGGACCCGGCGCTCCGGCGGGCTGCGCATTCCCGGCTCGTATCCCGCCGCATCGAGGTCATGACTGGGATTCGGGCTCAGGAGGTTACGGAGAACTGCGTGAAGCTTAAAGACGGACCGGAGATCCCCACCGAGAACGTCATCTGGACCGCAGGGGGACGCCCAAACGCAAAGGTGAAGGAGCTCAACCTCCCGCTGACCCAGCGAGACGGGGTGATAGTAGACCGCTGCCTGCGGGTAGAAGGCCGGCCGGGCGTGTGGGCTCTGGGAGACTGTGCGGCCATCCCTGCCGGGGAGGAGAACGGCCAGCCGGTCCCGCCCACCGCACAGGCGGCCTTGCAGGAAGGAAAGGCGGTAGCCAAGAATATCCTCGCTGCCATCGACGATAGCCAAGACCTTAGCCCCTTTGAGTACCGCCAGCTGGGACAGATGGTCGAGCTAGGAAGCCAGTTCGCCGTAAACGAAGTCATGGGAGTGAAGTTCAGCGGCCTACTTGGCGCTCTGTTCTGGCGAGCCGCCTACCTGGTACGCTTGGAGAGTCCTCAGAGCAAAGCCCGGGTCGCGGCGGATTGGTGTTTGGGCCTCTTCTTTCAACCCGCGGTGACCGAGATTCGGGGGGAAAGATGTTAGGAGAATTAACTACTTTAGATAAACTGTTGCCGTCCTAGCTCGGCTTTGGCCGTTGGGGCTTCACATCGCAAATTACATAAAGCCTTCTTGAGTCGGGCCGTACCCACGTGACCACGCCTCGACGAGACCTGAGTAGCGGGACCGGGGCGTGGGCTAGGCGCCCCGCTCGGGGATGGTGTGCGGAATGCCCCGACGAGGTAGGAACTGCCGGCAATATTCACGAGCTGCTGAGAAGGAGCGTGTATTGGGAAACGGGGCGGATGTTTATGCTCGTCGAGTAATCAATAGGTACAGAAAAGAGTAGCAAGGCCAGTGGGCAGGTCAACTGGCCTGAGTTCGGCCGAGGGCTAATAATGAGGGATATGGCATATAGGATCCTAAGAGGCTAGTGTTCGCCGACGAACAGGGCCGTATCTTGTCCATATGGCGGGAAGCATTCGCGATCCTGGGACGATATCTTTGGCGTCGATCTTTCCAGCGGCAGTGCTCGGGATGCTGGGAGCTGCCCCCTACTACCTCATCAAAGGGAAGATTAACTTCGCGGAAGAGATCGTAACGTCGCTGAGTGGAGCTTTCGCTCTCTACCTCTACATAATCTACGTAGCA
>JALZFP010000050.1 GCA_030861485.1 Actinomycetota bacterium
GCACGCAGCGCAGCCTGGGTTTGGGGGTGCTCATCCAAACATAGAATAGTGTTGCCGAGAAGGGCCGTGGTGGTAATATGCCCCGCGAGCAGTAGCGTGGTGGCAAAGCCGACTATCTCCTGGTCACTGAGCCGCTTACCCTCGATGTCGGCTGCGACCAGGCCGCTGAGGAGATCCTGTCGCGGCTCGATTCGCCGTTGGCTAATGTGCTCGCGGAGGTAGTCGTGAAACTTGCGCAGGTGGACCGCTGCGGCCTCAATCGCCTCCTTGTCAGTAGGATCGGCGTTGCTCTGGGCAAGCAGGGCATCGGCCCAAGTCTTGAAGCGGGAGCGATCCGTGGCAGGCACCCCTAGCAGCTCGGCGATCACGGTCACTGGCAGCGGGTAAGCGAGATCCTCGACCAGTTCGATGTGGGTACGCCCCCCCGTCTGATCCAGCAGCTCCTCGGTGAGCTCTCCAATACGCGCTTGCAGACGAGTGATAGCACGGGGTGTGAAAGCTTGGCTGACCAGGTGCCGAAGCTGATGATGGTAAGGCGGATCCGTCGCCACGATGTTGCCCTCGATGAGCTCGGCTTGTTCCGGGAAGAACTGGCTGAAATCGGAGGAGAAGGTCCGGTAGTCGGCAAGGACGGCGGCGACGTCTTCGTACCGGAAGACGTTCCAGAGCCCCGTCTTGGGATCTCGCCAGACCGGATCGTTGTCGCGCATGATCCGATACCACTCCAGGTTTTGCAGCCCTGGACGTTCACCCTGCGAAGCTTGCGGCATGGTCGGTACCTCCTTACTCATAAGCCCGACGCAGCTTGGCGCGGTCGGCTTTGGAGATCTCGCAATGTTCCTTGTCGACCTGTACTTTCTTGACGAACAGCGACAGTCAGTACTATTCTAGGCACCATACAGGTCGATCCCCAAAGCCCTAAAGCCGGCTCGCCACCCATACCGGGGGATATATCCGTATAAGGCTCAAAAGAGCTCTACAGCAGACTGTGGCTGACAGGCTGACAGCCTAAACGTACGAGCTGCTCGCCTCCTCCGTCACACTAACGCCTCCATCCCAGACCTCTATTTCGTCGACTCTTGAGATGCTAGCTTAGCACTGAGCGCAGTCACATTCCCGGCGGGCAACGCACCACCTTCACGTAGCGCTCTATGGTGCAGGCGAACATCCAACGGTGTACCGCTGGCTGCTAGAGGGGCTGCGCCGGCGGGTCTTCCAGTATGTCGCGGGCGCGGTTGATGAGCGCCCGAGCCGCCGGGTTGATCGGTCCCTCGGCCCTCCAGGCGAATTCGAGACGCCCGCGCAGCCGGGGGCGGGTGATCGCGATCGCGTGTAATTCTTCTCGGTAGAAGTACGCGAGGGATTCGGGCAGGATGGCCACGCCCAAGCCTTGGCTGGCGAGCCGCGCGAGGACGTTCGGGTCGCCGGCCTCGAAGGCGATGCGCGGTCGGAAACCCGCGGCGGCGCAGGCTTCGTCGATCAAGGAGCGTATCCCAGTACCGCGGGGGAGACTGATGAGCGGCCGCTCCCTGATGGCTTTCAGGGTTATGGCCGTCCTCGCGGCCAGCGGCTCGTTGCGGTTTACGGCCGCGACCAGCCGCTCGTCGGTGACGACCCGCGTCTCTATCCCCGGCGGGGTCTTACCTCCCAGGTTGACCAACGCCAGGTCAAGCCGCCCGTCCCGCAGCGCCTCGATCATGCGGTCGGAGTTGTCCTCGGAGAGGGTAATCTCCACCGCCGGATGGTCCCGGTGGAAGTCGGCCAGAAAGCCGGGCAGGTCTAGATCCTCGGACGGGACCGAGGTCACCGTCCCAACCGCAACGCGCCCGCGAAGGAGCCCCGCGAGCTCGTCGACGGCGAGCCGCGCGCCGTCCACCGCCGCCAGCGCGGCCCTGGCGTAGGGGAGCACGGCCGCACCCGCCTCGGTGAGGCGCACCGCACGCCCGGAGCGATCCAACAAGGCTTGGCCGAGCTCCCGTTCTAGCTTGCGAATCTGGGCGCTGACTCCGGGCTGGGCGACGTGGACCCTGGCGGCGGCCCTGGTAAAGTTCGTTTCCTCCGCCACCGCCACGAAGTATTCAAGCTGCCGCAGTTCCATAAGCGTTGATTCTAGCAGCGATACTAACTAGCTATTGGGCTTTTAGCCGAGGGGGCCGTAGGATGGACGTGTGGCCGAACGCATATGTTGCTACAAACATATAGAAGAGGAGGTGGCTATGCACACAGGAAGTACTTCGGGCGAGGACTTGCGGGATTTCGAGCGATTCCTGGAGCGTCGCGAAGAGGCGGCGCGAGCCTTTGTGAGCGGAGAAGCGGCTCCGCTGGGTCGTATCGTCGCCCGCGTCTTGCCCGCGACCTTCTTCGGTCCGCGGGGAGGTTACGAGCAAGGCCCAAATCACGTCCACTCGGTATATGAACGCGACGCCGCACGCTTCATTTCCGGCGACAGTAGCTTCGAGATTCTGCAGATGGCGGCGAGCGACAGCATCGCTTACTGGGTCGGTTTCCAACGGGCAACCGCACGCCTGGAAGGGAGCGCAGAACCGATCCCGTTCGACCTGCGCGTTACGGAGGTTTTCCGCCGCGAGGGCGAGGAGTGGAAGCTGGTCCATCGTCACGCTGACGCTCTGGCGTCCGAAACTCAGGCGCGCAAGAGGTAGCTGCTCCTGAATACCACGTTTGCATAGACATAAGAGCCCACCCTCGAGCCTAACAAGCGGGTTTTGCCGATTTCCTCGGCTATCTCGCGCTAGAGGCGCTGGGCGTCTTCGCCGTCCAGCGCGTAGCACTGGCAGCGGTTCAGACCGACCCCGATCCTCATCTGCCCGCTCCTTTCAGGGGTGACCTCCCCTAGGGTCTGGCATCGAGCTCGACGGCGCGACCTGGGTGGCAGCGAGCCGCCACCCTCCGCGCTGTCGCACAAGGACCCTAGTGTACGAGAGCTTTGCCTCCCCGGCACCCCATTCCCCGATCTTGTGCGAGACGCCGTGGCTGACGATCACATCGTCGGTAATCTCCCTGGAGTGCGCCGTGGTGTTGGCGAGCTCCAACTCGTCCGGCATGTTCGGAAATACGTTGGCGAGCATCCGTTCGATCTTCGCCCGCCCCTGCATCACGTCTCCCCACTCCGACAGGAGCGTCGCGTCCTCCGCAAGGAGATTGGAAAGTGCCTTTGCATCCTTACGGCCAAAAGCCGCGGCGTACTCGTCTTCGAACTTACGCACGATGGCTTCAACTTCTTGCTGCATCATCTCTTTCTCCTTTTATTTAGTGGTCTACATGGGACCTCAGTAGACTACTCTCTAACGGAAGCGGTCAAGGCACTCAACGCAAGCGCAGTCTTCTTGCTCATCATGTCTCCCCTTGGAGACGCACTGCAAGGCTCTAAGCGTACCCGTCGTGCACCTCTCTGCTAACATGCGCCTCATCCGCCAGGAAAGCGAAAGTCCTACGGATAGCTCTCGCCCTCTTCGCTGCCCTCATTCAGCGCGAACCGGCCAGCGGCCTCAAGCGCTATCTCTGGAGGGACCGTATGACCGCCATCGAACTCCCTGTACGTCACCTCGTAACCCGCGCGCTCTAGCTGGGGAACGATCCTGCGGCTGCACCGCTCGATCGGCAGCACCCTGTCGCGCCTGCCATGGGAGACGAAGAACCGCGGGGTGCCTACGCTCATCGACGGCGCCATGAAGCCGGGCGAGAAAGCCAAAACGTCGGTGAAGAGGTCGCCATTGTTGATTCCTAAAGAGAGCGCGTAGGAGGCCCCGTCGGAAAATCCCCCGACGGCCAGGCGGGCGGGATCCACCGCGTAGCGGGAGAACGTCTCTTGCAGGGCGCGGTCGATGGCCTCCACGTCCGGGCCGTATCGCCCGACGATCACGTCCCAGGTGTACTCGCGCGAGGTGGGGGCGAGCAGGATGATGCCGGTCGCGTCCGCCAGCCCCCGGAGCAGATCTAGGGCGGCGCGTGCATCACCGCCCGCCCCGTGCAGCAGTACCGCCAGCGGGGCGCCCCTCCCTGCCTCGCAGCCCGCCGGCGCGTACAGAAGATGGTCCCCGCGCGCCGGAGCCCCGCGCGCCGGAGCCCTGCGCGCCGGGGACCCGAGCCCCAGCGACCACAAGCCCGGCGGCTGTGCCTCACCGATCAGCTCTGCCGCCGGGCGCGCCCGCAGGCGTCCTCTCGTCGATTCCGTGTTGCTCACCATGCGTGTCCATCCGTTCCCCGGTTCTCGCCGGGGCACACCTCGTAAATGCTCTTAATAGCAGCCGTTACCCCCAAGAACCCACGCGCTTACCCGTCGCTTCGGTCCCTCAGGCTGTGCCCAGCGGGAGGCGACGTCGGTCCCCCCTCCGAGGCCTTCTCAAAGAACATAACCGGGCTTTGCGTCTCAGAGGGGGCGCGGCACCTCGTCACCTCGGACAAGCCCGAGAAGATCTCCTGATGTTTTCTGCCTAACCAGGACGCCGAGCCTATCCATTACCGCCAAGTCTGGCGACTCGTGGCCATGGACCAGATTACCTGAACGAAGATCCGTACACCCCACTCTCCCAGCGACTGCGAGCGAGCCAACCGCGCTGCCGGATGTCTTACAAGGAGCTAGAATCAGTAAACGCACTCTTACAGCGGCTGGTACAGAAAAAGAGGACCAGTCATGATCTTGAAAAAGAAGCACCGAAGAAGGGCGGTATCGCTGCTCCCCATAGTCCTCGTGCTTCCGGCCGTCTCATGGGCGGCGTACGTAGCGCTGCAAGTGGTGAGCGTTGGTAACGGTGACGATCCTCACCCCTCCGACGCCATCGTCGTGCTAGGTACATGGGAAGACGAGGGATGGCCGTCAGACCTCTTTGGTGCCCGGCTCGATCACGCACTTTCGCTATATAAAGAGGGCGTGGCCCCGCTGGTCATTGTTGCCGGGGGAGACCCG
>JALZFP010000067.1 GCA_030861485.1 Actinomycetota bacterium
CGATCCCTGGCAGTGCGTACCCCAGGTAGGAGAGCCGCTCGACAAAGCCCGACGCTCTCCCTCTGTACCGTACGGCGAGGACCGCTACCGGCAGGGCCGCCAGGGCCGCGGTCCCCGCTGCCAACCCCGAGACGTAGACCGAGTTGAAGGCCGCCCCCCACAGCAGACGCAGAGGCTCCCCGGCCGCGAGGCCCCTCGACAGCCAGAATACGAGGACCCCGACCGGCACGACGAGCGCGAGCAGCACCACGCCGGAGCAGAAGAGCAGCGCGGGCCACCGCCAGCGCCCGAGTGTGACGATCCTACCGCCGTGTGGGTGGGCCGTCCCCACGGTGCTCCGGTGGTAGCGTGCCCTCCCACGCGCCCGCGCCTCGAGGGCGAGGATCGCCGCGGTAAGAGCCACGAGCATTAGAGCCAGAATCGCTGCGGGTGTCCGGTCGAAGGCGGAGCGATACTGCGTGTAGATCTCCCGCGAAAAAGAGTCGAACTGCAGGAGCGAGACGGCTCCAAAGTCGCTCAAGGAGTACAACGCCACCAGCAAGGCGCCCGCGACCATGGCGGGCTTGAGCTGCGGCAGCGTGACGCGGAAGAACGTCGCTAGGGCCCCGCTCCCCAGAGAGCGGGACGCCTCCTCAAGTGCCGGGTCCATGCCCCTCAAAGCGCCCCGGACCGTGAGAAAGACGTAGGGGTAGGAGAAGAGGGTCAGGGCGAGGGCAGCGCCGGGGAGGCCGTAGATCTCCGGCAGCCTCTCGACCCCAAGCGGAGAGAGGGCTCCCTGTGCGAACCCCCTCGGGCCGAGCACGCTCACCAGAACAAACCCCCCCACGTAAGATGGGACGACGAGTGGCAGGGCCGCCAGTATCGCCCACGCCCGCCGTCCCGGCAGGTCTGTGCGCATCGTAAGCCAGGCTAGCGGCACCGCCACTGCGACCGAAGCCGCGGTCACAATGGCAGCCAGAGCGAAACTACGTGCCAGCACTGCGAGCGTCTTGCCACGGAACGCCACCTCGACGACCTCCGAAGGACCGTTCTCCAGGGCCCTAAAGACCAGGTAGACGAGCGGCAGGGACATTGCCGCCGCGACGAGGAGGGCGGGGAGCCACACCGCCACCGGCGGCCGCAGCCGAGCGCTCGTCCTGGAGCGAGGCTTTCTGCCGGCGGCGATCAAGTATGGCTCCTCATGACTAGAGTACCCCCGTCTCCCGGAGCAAATCGAGCGTACCCTCCAGGTCGTCGAGGTTGCTAAGGTCAATGTTTGGCGTCTCTATCTCCGAGAGTGGAACGAGATTCTCGTTGATCGGTACGCCATCTACGAGAGGGTACTCAAAGGTCTCGTCGGCGAAGTACCGTTGGGCTTCCTCCGAGAGCAGGAACTCGACGAATCGCCGCGCCACTTCGGGGTGTTCCGCAGTCCTCAATATCCCCACGCCTGCTACGTTGACGAGTGCGCCGGGATCCCCGTTTTTGAGGTAGTAGTTGCGCGCGGGGAAGCCGTCGCCCTGCTCCTCCAGCTTACGGAACAGGTAGTAGTGGTTCACGAGACCGATGTCCACCTCTCCAGAGGCAACGGCTTCGAGGATGGCAATATTATTCTCGTAGACCCGCGGGGCGTTGGCCTGAATACCCTCCAGCCACTGGCGAGCCTCATCTTCGCCCTCGATGACCCTGAGCGCGGTCACGAATGCCTGAAACGAACCGTTCGTGGGGGCCCAGCCGATCCTGCCCTCCCATTGAGGTTCTGTAAAGCCAAAGATGGAGTCCGGAAGGTCCCCCTCACTTAGAGCCTCCGTGTTATACGCTACGACTCGCGCCCGGCCCGAGACGCCGACCCATTCCCCCTCGGGAGATCTGAACCGCTCGTCGACCTGCCCCAAAGCGCCCTCCGGCAGCGGGCTCAGGAGTCCCCTGTCAGCGACGGCCCCCAGAGCACCCGCGTCCTGGGAGAGAAAGACGTCTGCGGGGCTGTTCTCACCCTCCTCCAGGATGGTCGCGGCGAGCTCCGCCGTATCCCCGTAGCGGACCTCAACGTCTATCCCGCTCTCCGCCTCGAAACTCTCGATGATCGGACCCACGAGCTCCTCGTTGCGCCCGGAGTACACGACCAGCGAACCCTCGCCCGACGTAAACTCACCGCCCGACGCCGAGCCGCCGCTCGACCCGGATCCTCTTCCCGAGGCAGAACCGCCACTCGACGCGGATCCTCCTTCTGATGCGGACCCTCCCCCCGAATCCCCTTGCCCGCACCCCACAGCCACAAACGCCGCTAGGACGACTAG
>JALZFP010000068.1 GCA_030861485.1 Actinomycetota bacterium
CTCCCGGTTATGAGGCCGCCGACGACCTCGGCCACCGTGAACGCGGCGGTCAGGACGAACGTGATCGTAAGCGCGCGCCGGTCGGCACCACGCCCGTGGTTGTGGTTGTGATCTCCGTGTGAGTGCGAATGGGCCAAAGGCTACTCCTCCCGGTACCGCCTGAAGGCCAGCCAGACGCTGAAGCCGATGTGGATCAGGCCGAGGAGGCACATGTAGTTGGGGTTGTCGGCGAAGAAGCGGGTTAACTTGCGGACGCTCGCGGGGCCAGCGGCCCAGAGGAGCGAATGCTGTTTCGGTGCGAGTAGCTCTAAGACCCCATCGTCGATCGTGATTATGGGAAAGGTTTCTGTAAGCCTCCTCGACCACATGGTCTCTCCTTTGGCCCTCACCGCTGTGGGAGCTCTCCGAGCTCTACCGTGACTCTCTCTTCGTTGCCCTTACCCTCACGGACGACGGTGAGGGTTACGTCATCGCCGGGCCTATAATCACGCAGGGCCGCGATCAGATCGCCGGAGTCCGAGATCTCGGTGGAGCCGAGGGCGATTATCACGTCTCCCGAGCGCAACCCGGCGTCGTCGGCGGGGCCACCGGGAACGACCTCGGCGAAGATCGCGCCGGTCTCTACCGAGAGTCCGAACTGCCGGGCGATATCCGGGGTGAGGTCGCGCAGTCCTCTGACCCCCAGGAACGGGTTCGAGACCCTTCCGTTCTCAATGAGCTGGTCCGCCACGGAGGTCGCCGTATTCGAAGGTATAGCAAACCCTATGCTCTCGGCGCGGGTTTCTGGAGGCAGGTAGGCGACGTTGATACCAACGACCTCGCCCGAGCGGTCCACAAGGGCACCACCCGAGCTGCCAGGCGAGATCGCGGCATCGGTCTGGATCAGGTCGACCAGAGCCGCCTCTTGTTGGCCGCCGGTGAGCCTGCCTGGAACCTCGCGGTTTAACCCACTTATAACCCCTTCGGTGACGGTCGATTGGAAGCCGGAGGGGCTGCCTATGGCTACCGCGAGCTGCCCTACCGTGGGGCTTCCCTCAGCGAACTTGGCCGCGGGCAGGTCGTCACGGTCTACCCTGACCACTGCGATCTCGGTGGACGGGTCGGCTCCTACCACCTCTCCTCGCTCCGTGGAGCCGTCGGCGAAAGCCACATTCACCTCGCTCGCGTTTTGGACAACGTGGTTGTTCGTGATGATGTAACCGTCGCGGCGGTAGATCACACCGCTCCCCAGTCCCTGGGCCTGCTGGGCGCCGAAGGGTGTGAGCTGAATCGCCTGCACGTTGACCTGTACGACCGAGGGTCCTACCTGCGCCGCGACCCTCGCCACGGGCTCATCTTCGGGAACATCGGCCGATACCTCGGGTGCCTCCTGCGCCACGTTCTGGTCTCTGGGCCCCGGCTCGTTACTACCAAACGAGCAACCCGAGATCAAAACCACCAGTCCCAGCGTCGAGACGAGCGCCATAAAGAGTGTCGCTTTGTGTTTCAACCTTCCTCCCGTTAGTAATGGCGTCGTTATCCGTAAGTAGGTACGGACGAGCCCCATAGATGTTTTCGCCCGAACTAGCGCTTTGCGAGTATACCAGGGCGCACCTTCGGGCCCTGATCGGTGTACCCTTAGGGTGTGGCCGCTGCGGTGCACAGAAAGCAATTTCCGGTGGATCTCGCACGGGCAGGCGAGGCCCGCCACTTTATCGCCTGGACCGGCGCCGTAAGTGGATTGCGCGGCGGCTCCCTGAGCGACCTCGCCGTCGCCGCCGAGGCTGTCCTCACCGACGTTTTCCTCTCCGTTGAAGAAGGTGGCACGCTGGAGGTGGAGTCCAAAGGCGCCGGAGACACCGTGAGAATAACTCTCCGGCACCCCGAGCTGCGGGGACGCCGTATGAGCGATCTCGAAGGCATCATGGAGCAGTACCTCGACGGGCACGAGCTCTCCCCGACCGAAGCAGTTCTCCTAAAACGCCTCGGATGATCCTGCCCGGAGCTACTCTCTGAGATAATGGCCGTAATACTTGAAAGGAGGGGTGTTGGTAGAGACCAGAAAGACCGTAGGGGAGATGAGCCGCCGCGACTTTCTCCGGCTCGGCCTGGCGGGCGTCGCAGGAGCTACGCTGGTCCTGGTAACCGGATGCGCCGGCGAAGAAGATGACGAGGATGATGAGGATGACGGAAGGAGGAGGCGCAGGAGGCGTCGCCGGTAGACCCTAGCGGAGCCTCTCTTTGACCTGCTCCTCCTCATCTCTCAGGTAGAGGAAGACGTCCTGGGCGAAGCGGAGGGCGTGTTCTTCGGGTAGGTTGACGCGCCGGTTGTCGACGATCGACCCGAGTTCCCTGATTGCCGCGTCCACCATCCCGACCATCATCTCGGCCTGGCGCAAGACCTCTTCGCGCTCGACGTCCGAGAGGGTTTCCGGCCTTTGTGCCTTCTCCCGGTGCTCCCCGAGGTACTCTATAAAGTCCCTGATGCCCAAGCAGAACGCTCCCTCTAGCCTTGTTGCGGGCGGATTATAACCGGCTCAGGAGCGGGACTCTTCTAGGATCTCCGGCGTCACTTCGGACGAGTCCAAAGCATGGGCGCGCTCCTCGGCAAGCCTGCGTGCGCGGCCTCTCAGAAAGGCGGGTATCTCCTCCAACTCCGAGAGCGCCTCCTCCGTCCATTCGAGGCCCCGCGTCGGGAACTGTTCACGCCGTCGCCTTTGGGGTTCGCGCAGAACACTATCAATGGCGTCGGCCAGCTCGCTCGAGCCGGCGTAGCCAACGAGCGGTCTCTCCACGAACGGGTGGTCGAAGGCCGGAGGGAGGAGGGGGAGAAAGGGTATATCCAGGGCCTCGGCGACCTCCTCCTCCAGGTGGGTCCCGATAAGCAGGTCGGGGTTCGTCTCCTCGACGCGGGCGGCGACGGTCTCGGGGTTGTCCTCGACGAACGCCTTATCGGTAAAGGTGTCGGCGTGGAAAAGGAAGTCCTTCTCCAAGTGCTTAAGGTACGTGCCTGCCCACCCCACCTCCAGGCCGACCTCGCGGGCCAGAGCGTAACCGAGGCCCGTCGTGTAGGTGAAGTCGCCGAAGAGGGCCACGTGCCGTCCTCGCAGGTTCTCCGGCACGGCCAGCCGAGCGTACCATGGCAGCTTCGCCGTGCGGGCTAGCTCCGCCCACACCGTACGCTGCACCCACTTCGGGTCCAGGGAACACAGCTCGCCGGTAGCCCGCAGGACCGCCCCTGTACCCACGGAACCGATAGGGGGTGTCGTCACCCGTGGCATGCGGAACCCGTCCTGGAGGTACAGCGACGCCGACTCGGCAGCTTCCCGGTAGAGGACGACGTTCGCCCATGCTCGGGGGAGGCGACTCAGGTCCTCTATCGAAGCCCCCAGCGGAATCCGGGCGTTCACACCGATCCCGATAAGGCTCAGGAGACGCTCGATTTCCGCGACCTCCGCCGCGGCGTTCAGCCCGAAGACGGGTGGTCCGAAGATGTTTACTGTCGGGGCCGGGCTCCTGGGTTGGGGTTCAGCGTAGGCCTTGACGAGGTCCAGGAGCACGAGATCCGAAGCCTCAACCTCCAGCACGGTCGGGGACTCCCAATCACAGCTTATGAGCTTTGGCGAATTGCCGGTCTTCGGGTTCTCGGGGAGGGCGAGGATGGGCGCCACCTCATCCGAGAGGAGCGCCGCCTCGGAGCGGGTGAAGAGGAGGGCCTCCATCTCCGGGTAGCGGCGTGCGATACTCCGGAGGTCCCGGGCCAGATCCCCCGGCGTCCATGACCCATTCGGCGCTTCCCGCACCGGGCTCAGAGAGACAGGCGCCGGTTCTCCGGTTCTCGTCCAAGCCCCGTACAGCGCCGGGAAGTACCCCTCCTCCGGATACGCCCTGAAGACCGCGCGCACGCCCCTCACGCTCGACGCCACCCTCAAGATGCCGTGGCTTCCAGGCCCTTCGTATACGCCGCGCAGGATCTTCACGGTCACGTTACCCTTCTTCGTACCTCACAGTTTAAGCGCATCGAGCTTCTCCGCCCGTTCGAAGGTTTTCGCCAAGAGCTCCAGGACCCTCCGCGCACCCTCGTAACCATGGATCCCCAGAGACAACAAGTCCAGCGAGGAGCGGCACAGGTGTCCACGCGCCACGAGCGGGGTGTAGAGCCCCGGGCTCGCAACGACCACATCTGGATTGGCGGCGTCTATCCGATCCAACTGCGCCCGCCAATCCGGGGATTCGACCACGTCCACATCCTCTCCCAGAGCCGCGAGTTCCGCCGAGAGGGAGTGTTTGTCCAAACGGGGCGTCCCCACCTCGAGAACCACGGCGCCCGCATCGGCCAGAAAACGGGCCAGCGGCACCTCCAATCCCGTGTCGCCGGTGAAGAAAACACGCCGTCCTCGAATACGATTCCTTAAGGGCTTTAATCCCTCCCAGGTCTCCCGGGCTCGGCTCGCCTCGCTCGTCCTACGCCCGGCTAGGGCGGCTACGTCCTGGATAAAGCGGGCCGTGCCGTCCACACCGACCGGCAGGAGGCTACTTACGACGAGCGCCCCGCGTTCCTCGGTCGCCCGGCATGCTCCCGCGAGATACGGGTCCATGGCTGCTACGATCGTCCCTTCGCCGATGGCCGGTAGCCGATCCGCCTCCTCTCCCGGCACGCCGCCGACCACCTCGACCCCTACCCGGGCGAGCTCGGCGGCGAGCTCCTCGCGAGGCTCGGGGAGGGCGCCGAGGAGAACTACCGGACGGCGGGTACCCATCTCCCCAGGAGGTATCCGGCCGGACCTTCCCCGGAACGGGAACTTGTCCAGGAGGCCGCCTTTGGAGTAAGGTCGTCCCTCTCCGGGCACGAAGACATTCTGGGGAGAGAGCTCGACGAGGGCCTGGATCACACTGCCCTCCAAATCCGTGCTGAGGATGCTGGAACCGCTAGTATCGAGGCCCGATGCCAGCACCCGCACCGGTAGGCCTAGGCGGCGCGCGGCGAGCTCGGCCTCGAAGGTCGCGTCGAAGCCCAACAGGCTCACCGAGCGGGACGCAACGAGCAGCACGAGCTTCGTGCGCCGGAAGCCCGCCGTCGCCTCGACCACGCGGGAGGCCAGAGAGCCTCCCGAAGGTTGCTCGCCCGGGTCCAGAACCACGAACACTATCCGGTGGTGTACCCCGGACCCGCTGCTGGGACGGCTCGCCTGGCCCATTGGGGAGCCGGGCAAGGGAACGGAGAGGGATTGGACCAGGTGTGCGTCCGCGCGCGTACCGGCCAGGACGAAGAGGGTGCCCGGGAGCCTCTCGGCGAGGTCGGAGAGGGCGTGCAGCGGGGAGATGACGTCCGGTGCTCCTGATTCGTTGAGGATCGTCAATGTCTCTCCCAAAATCTCCCTTGGGCTTTGCCCCGGGCGCTTCTAAAGACGCCCCGCAGACCCCAAGCTTTTCTACTCTCCGTTCCCCAAAGGTACTCTAGTTTAAGGCGTCGAGGGCCTCTAGCGCCAGTACCGTCATGTCGTCCACCGCGTCCTTTAATGCCTCAGACCCTATATATACGTCTTTCTCCCTGCCTATGAGGTTTGAGACCGTGAGTAAACAGCCGGCGCGCGCGCCGTGCATGGCTGCGAGTGTGAAGATCGCTGCCGCCTCCATCTCGACCGCGAGGACGCCCAGAGAGTGCCACAGGTTTTGCGGATCTTCCTCCGGATCGTAGAAGAGGTCTGCGCTCACGATTGGCCCCAGATACCGCTCGCGGCTCGACGCAACCGCGTCAGCCGCGTGGTAAGCCGCGTGCACTAGGTCGAAGTGGGCCGCGGGCGCATAGGGGACCCCCTGTGTGATGCTGGAGACCGTCCCGTCCTGGGGGGTGGCTGCGGTGGCGATTACCAGGTTCCCGAGCTCCATCTGCGGGTGGTAGCCCCCGCAGGTACCGACCCTGAGGAGGTTCCTGGCGCCGAGCTGTACAAGCTCCTCGGCGATGATAGCAGCGGAAGGACAGCCCATCCCTGTAGTCTGCACGGAGACCGGCTTACTTTTGTAGGTGCCGGTGTAACCGAGCATCCCACGCTCCTGCGTCACAAGCTTCGCATCCTCAAGGAAGTTCTCAGCGACGTACCGGGCGCGCCTAGGGTCTCCTGGCAGCAACACGCTCTCGGCAAAGTCCCCCGGCTCCGCCCGCACGTGGACAGGGCTCAAGGTTGCCTCCCTTCGGTCAGCGCTGTCAGCTATCAGCCTTGATTTTGCTGATCGCTGGTAGCTCGTGGCTTCTATTCACAGGTTCCCCAGGATAACAGGGGAGCGCTTGACCTGTTTGTCAGATATCTCTAAGGCTTCCAGGACGAGTTCTGCGGCTCTCTCTATGTTCCGCCCTCCGTACAGTTGCGCTACCGACTGGCCTTTCTCCACCTCATCCCCGCTCTTGACGAGGACCTCGACACCTGCGCCTGGATCAACCCTGTCTCCCTTTCTCTCTCGCCCAGCGCCCAGGAGGAGGGCTGCGTGGCCGATGCCAAGAGCGCCAAACCGGGCGACATGGCCCGCTCGGGGCGCCACTACCTCTCGTACCTCTCTGGAGCGAGGTAGGTCACCCAAGGCCTTCACGCTGCCTCCCTGAGTCGCGACGAACTCCTGAAACTTCTCGTAAGCGCTGCCTGAGGAGATGGCCTTTTCTACGGCGTCTTCCGGGTTGGGGAGGTTTTTCAGTTCGAGGAGCCGTGCCGCCACGACGCGCGTCTTCTCCGAGAGGTCGGCAGGTGAGGTTTCGCTACGCAGAAAGCTTACGCTCTCGCGGACCTCCAGAGCGTTGCCAACCGCACCTCCTAGAGGTTCTTCCATAGACGTGATGAGGGCCGAAGCTTCTATTCCCAGGGAGTCGCTCAAGCGTACGAGAAGTTCGGCGAGCCCGCGGGCTTCGTCCCGGGTCTTCACGAACGCGCCCGAGCCCGATTTAACGTCGTAGAGGAGGTGGGCAGCACCCGTGGCGACCTTCTTGGAGACGATTGAAGAGCCGATGAGGGGAACCGAGTCCACGGTGCCGGTCGTGTCTCTGAGAGCGTAGATCTTTTTGTCCGCCGGGGCTACGTCACCCGCCTCCATAATGGCGAGGCCGATCTCTTTTACCTGCTTCTCGAAGCGTTCCTCCGGGAGGTCACACGAGAAGCCGGGTATCGACTCGAGCTTGTCTATTGTTCCACCAGTTGTGCCCAGACCTCGCCCGGAGAGCTTGGCTACTGGTGCGCCGCAGGCGGCGACGATGGGGAGGGAGGTCAGGGAGATTTTGTCCCCGACCCCACCCGTGGAGTGCTTGTCTACGCACCCGGGGAATGAATAGCGCTTGCCGGAGTTCGCCATGGCCATCGTGAGCGCGAACGTCTCCTCGTAGCTCATTCCCCGGATAAAAATCGCCATCAAGAGCGCCGACATCTGGTAGTCGGGTATCTCCCCCGAGGTATAACCCTCGACTACCCGCTGGATGGTGTCTCTCGACAACTCACCACCACGTTTCTTTGTCTCTACAGCGTTCAGCATCTCGCTCATTCTAACCGGCTGCCACTCGCTCACAGTACATCTCTACACGCAAGAGGGGGGTCCGAGAATCGTATATACCGGAAGCCGACTTTCCGAAAAGAACCCTTCTCGGATTCTCGGTGAATACAGGTAGCCTGCCCCCTAGTGTGGCTACGCTAGTCGCCCACTATCCATCCTATCTCCCACCCTTCAGAGCTTCGCGGCCGCTCTTCGATTAGCGAGCTTCTCTAGAGTGGCCATCCGTGCTAAGACCCCAAACGCTTCTGTGCGGTAGCGGTTCGACTCATACTCGGCGTTGGCCCTAAGGTGCTCGGCTTGCAGGATCTTATCGTTGAGCCCTTTGAGGCGGGCTTGCAGGGCGCGATATTCCTCTCGCTCTTCAGAGGTCATCGCATTCTCCTGATATCCAGAGTTCATCGTATTCTCCTGATTTTTAGCGCGTGATGAATGAGCTTCCTTAGTAATAGAGCCATCTCTGCTCGGTTACTAAACACAACTAGGCTGCTAGAGAGAACCCGCCTTCTCAATCGCTGCAACCCGCCGTAGCAAACACAGCGCTTGCACATAGAAGCTCTACGGGGATCGGTACCGG
>JALZFP010000086.1 GCA_030861485.1 Actinomycetota bacterium
CACGAGGACACGCCGCTCGCGGCGCTCGCGCTAGCCGGGATCATCGAGGAGGCCGGAGTACCCCCCGGAGTCGTCAACGTCGTCACCGGGGTGGGTAGCGTCGTCGGCGACGCCCTGGTTAGCCACCCCATCACCCAGATGGTCACCGTGACCGGCTCGGTGCGCGGCGGGCGCGAGATCTTGGCCGCCGCCGCGGAGAACATCGTCCCGGTCTCGCTGGAGCTGGGCGGCAAAGCACCGTTTATCGTCCTCGATGACGCCGACCTCGCCTCCGCGGTCGAGAACGCGGTTGACGCCCGCTTCTGGAACTGTGGGCAGGTGTGCACCTGCAACGAGCGTACCTACGTACAACGCGGCGTCTACGACGAGTTCGTCGAGCGCTTCGTCGAGGCCGCTTCCTCCCTTCGGCTGGGAGATCCGACACGAGACGACGTGCAGATGGGCCCGAAGGTCAACGAACCCGAACTCGAAAAGGTCGAGGCCCTTGTACAGGGTGCGGTCGAAGGGGGGGCCGAGATAGTTCTCGGCGGGGGAAGGCCCGAGGGAGAGGAGTTCGAGAAGGGATATTGGTTCGAACCGACGGTCTTAACCGGCACGACGAACGATATGGACATTGTGCAGCAAGAGGTGTTCGGGCCGGTGTTGCCGATACAGCCGTTCGAGGACTTCGAGGAAGTCCTCGAGCTGGCTAACGACTCCCGGTACGGACTAACCGCTTACGTCTTTACGTCGAATCTGCACAAGGCGATGCGGGCGATCGACGAGATTAACTTCGGTGAGGTCTACGTGAACAAGATAGGCCCCGAGCAGCTGCAGGGCTTCCATACCGGTTATCGGCTCTCGGGGATGGGCGGCGACGACGGGCCCTACGGCTATGAGCGGTACCTTAGGCGCAAGACCGTCTACCTCCACTACAAGGACTTCGGCACCCCTTCGGAAAACCATCCGTAGGGTAGAGTCCCGTCGCGAAGAAGCACATGGAGGAGAAAGTACCAGCCCTTTTAGCTCTGAACCCGCACGAGGCGCGGACGGCGGCGGCGCTATTCGAACGCCTGTTCCCTGCCGACGAGTACGGCCCCGGCGCGACCGAGATTGGTGTACTCACCTACGTAGACCGGGCCCTAGCAGGACCGTACAATGACAAGACCGAGACCTACCGGCTCGGCCTCGCGGCGTTGGACTGCGCCGCCCTCGATCGCTATAGCGCACCCCTTGCCGATTGCGATCCCGAACAACAAAACGTGTTGATAGGTCGGCTGGAAGAGGGCACGCTCCCCGGCTTTAGGGTTCCTCCCCAACGCGACTTTTTCAAGATGCTGCGGGATCATCTGCAGGAGGGGCTCTTCGCTGACCCCGCGCACGGTGGCAACCGCGACCAGCTGGGCTGGAGGCTACTTGGTCACCCCGGGATCTGGCTCGAGAACTCGGCCGAGGAGAACCTCTCCGAAGAGCCCATTACCAAGGGCGGCGAGGTACGTTCGCTAGGCGACCTTGGCTACTCCTTAGGCGGCATCCCGGACATGCCCGTGGAGATACCCGGTTATGACCCGCAGAAGAGCATCGAGCCTCCCAGTGGGCCCGCGGATGTCGTGCTCGTAGGGGTGGGCGCTGTGGGCGGTCTGGTGGCCCCACTCCTGGCCCGCGCCGGCCTGCGCGTGGTAGGCCTTGAGGCCGGACCGTGGCGCAAGGGTCGCGACTTCGTACCCGACGAGCTGAGCTCTTCTTTCTACTGTAGGGGCGAGATGGGCCCCAAGTTCCTCGAAGAGAGGCCACGCTGGCGGCTCGGGGAAGGTGCGGAGGAGCAGGCGGCCACCTTTACTCTGGGTCGCATGATGAACGGCGTGGGCGGCTCGGTAGTCCATTGGGGCGGCGCTTTGCGCCGTTGCCACCCCCACCACTTCAAGTACCTCACCCACGTGTGCGAGAGCTTTGGCGAGAAGATACTACCGGAGGGGCACACCCTGGTCGACTGGCCGGTAACCTACGAAGAGCTTGAACCGTACTACACGGTGGTCGAGTATCTGGCCGGTGTGGCGGGCGACGGCGAGGCCAACCCCTACACGCCGCGTAGCAAGCCCTACCCCATGCCCCCCTTGAGGCCCTTCCGCAAAGGCGAAATCTTCCGGAAGGCCGCGGAGGCGATGGGATTGCACCCCTACCCGACGCCGGTCTGCTTCAACAGCGTGCCTTACAACGGGCTCCCGGCGACCCCCTACTCCTCCTGGATGGCCGGCTTCGGCCCCTTCAACGACGAGCGGTGGTACCCTGCCCTTACCGCGGTACCGGAGGCCCTGGCCACCGGCAACTTCGACCTGCGGACCCATTGCAGGGCCGTCCGCCTCCTCACCGACGGAGACGGACACGCGAGCGGTGTCGAGTACGTGGACGCCAACGGGAGAGGGCACGTGCAGGAGACGCGCGCGGTCATCCTGTGCAGTTACACCTTCGAGAACGTACGGCTGTTGCTGCTCTCAGGTGGCGGGCGGCATCCTAACGGACTAGGCAACAACGCGGATCAGGTCGGCAAGAACTTCATGACCAAGATGTGGGCCGACGTCCACGGCTACTTCCCCGATATCGTCTTTAACGCTCACACGGGACCATCTGCGCAGATGTGGGGCCTCGACGATTTTGTAGCCGCAGACTTCGACTCGGCCTCCCACGGGTTTGTCGGCGGGGTCACCCCAAACATCGAGAATCAGATACTGCCGATTCAGATTAGCCGCGAGGCCGTACCGCCCGACGTTTCCCTTTGGGGCAAGGGCTACAAGGATCACATTCGCGGGTGGCAGCACCTCTGCGCAATCCGGCTCCAGCCCGAGTCGCTCTCCTACCACGCCAACTTCCTCGACCTCGACCCTCGCCACCGCGACCGCAGTTCTTTGGGGATGCCCGTCGTCCGCATCACCTACGACATGCAGGAGAACGAGCATCGCCTCTCCGAGTGGGCGGAGGCCAAGGCCGAGGAAATCCTGCGCGCCATGGGAGCGGAGAAGAC
>JALZFP010000338.1 GCA_030861485.1 Actinomycetota bacterium
TCCCGCGGCCAGCGAGCGCAGCTCCTCAAGACGGTCGAGCACTGCGGTAGCTCGTGCGTGCAACCCTTCCGGCGAATGGGTGCCCAGCTTCTCTCCAACCTTTGCTAGACGCTCGATCTCCCCATCCCCCAACGCCCCCGGCGCCTTGGCCCGTTCCGCCACGTTCTCGCGCTGCTCCAGCAAGGCTTCGAGCTCTCCGGAGAGCCGCGCTCGCCGCTCCGCGGCCGTCGCGTGCTCTGCCCGTCTTTGCGTGACGAGATCCTCTAGCCGTTCGAACTCCTTCTTTTTATGCGAGTGTTCCACCTCGAGCTCGTCTAGCCTCCTTTTGAGCTGTTGGACCTTTGAGGTAATATCGCCAAGTTCGACTTCGAGGCGCTTGGCTAACTTCGAGTGGTGCGTTCCTCGATTCCGCGTGCTCTCCAGGCGCAACAACGTCCGCTCGGCGCGCAAGGTCTCGGTCCGCAAAGACTCCGAGCCATTCTCCAAGCCCCGGATCGCCTCCTCCGCCCACCGTACCCGGCCTTCAAGCTTCTTCTCCTCCGCTTCGAGTTGTCGTTCCTTCTCTCGCAGCGACTCTTGCATGGTTCGCAGGGTGGATGCCCTGCCTTCAAGGCCTGCCAGGCCTTCGCGCTCACCCGTGAGATCCCGGACCGCCATCCGGTATAGATGGGCCAGAGAGAGTTCGCGGTAGCGCGCTTCGAGCTCCCGATACTCGCGGGCGGCCACGGCCTCCGCCTCTATCCTCCGTAACTGGGATGAGAGCTCAGCCTCAACCCGGCGGCTGCTCTCGAGCCGGGCAGAGGCCCGTTCTAGCTTGCGGGTCGCAGCGAGGCGGCGCCTGCGAAAGACCCCTAATCCCGCTGCCTCTTCGAGAGCGTTGCGGCAGGCCGCGGCCCCCCCAGAGACGATGGCGTCCACGGCGCCCTGGCGGAGGATGCTGTGACGCCCCAGACCCGCCTCTCCTGCGGCCGCGCGCACGTCGGTCAGGCGTGCCCGCACGCCGTTGATCCTGTATTCCGTCTCGCCGTCGCGCGAGATTCTGCGCATCAGCGACACCTCCTCGTAGGGCAGGGAGATGCGACCGTCGGCGTTGTCCAGTGCCAGCGTGACCTCCGCCACCCCCGCCGGCGGCAAGGAGTCCGAACCAGAGAAGATCACGTCGTTCATCAATCCCGCCCTAAGTAGGCTCGGGCTCCCCTCTCCCAGAGCAAACAGGACCGCATCTGTGATGTTGCTCTTTCCCGAACCGTTAGGACCCACGATAGCCGTAACTCCCCCAGAGAGAGGCATCCGAACCGGACGGGCAAAGGTCTTAAAGCCCTTTATGTATATCGCAGAGAGCACCGACGGCTCATTTTACGTGGTTTTTACCTTCAGAGTACAGAGGAAAGTGCAGCAAAGTGCTATTTAAAGCTCGCCACCGAGCGTGAAGAAGACCCTCTTATAAGGACCTGCAAGAAAGACTACGCGCCTACATGCACCTCGACGGCGGAGCGAGGCACCGGACGAACGCCCAGGATCTCTAAAGCGGCGCGCGCCGCAGCCTGCTCGCTTTCTTTAATAGAGCTGCCCTCGCCCGAAGCGACCTGCCTGCCGTCCACTGATACCGCGCTGATGAAGTGTGGGCGGTGAGGAGGACCTTGCTTCGCCTGGACCCGGTAGATGGGCCTTAGTCCCTCGGCCTGCAGCGTTTCCTGCAGCAGAGTCTTCCAGTCCCGAAGCTCGTCGGTGTCTACCTCGGCGGGGTTGAAGATGTCGTCTATCGTCCTGTACACAAGCTCTTTGTCTATGAGGTACGCGCCACCTATTACCGCCTCGACCGTGTCCGCGATAACGGAGTCGTTTATCACCGAGCTCTCGATGTCCTCCTCCAGCCCCTCGCCTCGTCCGACGGCTGCAAGGTAGGACTTGCGCACCAGATGCGCCCGGATACGCGTGAGATCTCCCTCCAAAAGCTCCGGGTACCCGTGGAAGACCAACTCGGCCACCCGCCCGTTGAGGACCGAGTCGCCGAGGAACTCCAGCCGCCCGTTTGAGTCGTAGGGGTCGGCTACGCTCGGGTGGGTGAGTGCCCGCTGCCTCAGAGGCTCCGGGAGTATGTTTATCAAGTTTCGTATAGACATATTCGTTCCAAATCATTCTACACCAGCGAACGCAACGACCACGTTGTGCCCGCCGAAGCCCATCGAATTCGAAACGGCTGCTCTGAGATCCGGGACCTCCCTGGACTCGGTAACGTAGTCCAGGGGCTCACAGTCCTCGGCCAGCTTTTCAAGGTTAATTGTGGGCGGTAAGACCTTGTGCTTCAGGGCGAGGGCGCACATGATTCCCTCCGTTGCCCCAACCGCCCCGAAAGAGTGACCCGTCATAGACTTTGTTCCCGAGACCGCCGCGTGCGGCAGGAGGCGTGAGATCGCTTTCGTCTCCGGCCCGTCCCCAGTGGGGGTGCTCGTGGCGTGCGCATTGACGTGCCCGATCTCTTCGGGAGCCAGCCCCGAGTCCTCCAGGGCCAGCTTCATCGCTCGTTCGACCCCGCGCCCCTCGACGTCCGGCGCCGTCACGTGGTAGGCGTCCGTCGTGCGTCCGTAGCCCAATACCCTGGCCATTGGCTCGACGCCACGGCGTTCGGTGTGCTCGGGACTCTCCAGGACCATGGCCCCGGCGCCCTCGCTCATCAAAAACCCATCCCGGTAAGCGTCGAAGGGTCGGCTCGCCCGGTGTGGCTGCTCGTTGCGCGTGCTGATCGCCCGGATCGCGCAGAAGCCAGCCATGCTCAAGGGCGTGATCGGGGCCTCCGCCGAACCGGCGATCACCACGTCCGCGTCGCCGCGGCGGATGAGCTCTAGCCCCTCGGCGATAGCCTCGCCGCCCGTAGCGCAGGCGAGGACCGGGCACTGAGTAGGGCCGGTGGCCCCGAGCATTATCGCGAGCTGGCCGGCGGCCATGTTTGGCACCATCATTGTGATCAGGAACGGGCTGACCCGGTTAGCACCCCTATCGTTGAGGACCTTGTACTCACGCTCCCACGTCGAGAGACCCCCGATACCGCTCCCCATCACGATTGCTACCCGCTCCGGTGTCTGCCGGAGCGTCTCGCATATCCCGGCGCTTTCGGCGGCCTGGATACCCGCGGCGATGCCGAACTGGGCGTAGCGATCCATCCGGCGGGCCTCTTTCCTGGACATAAAGTCCACTGGATCGAAGTCCGAGCACTCCCCAGCGATGTGCGAGGGGAAGGGCGAGGGGTCGAAGAGCGTAACCTCACCAGCGCCGCTCTTGCCGTGAAGCGCCGCGTCCCAGAAGTTCTCCGTGCCGGTGCCGATAGGCGTCACTGCCCCTGTGCCCGTCACGAAGGCGTATCCCCTGCCGTTTAGCGGGGCGTCGTTCACGCGGCCTGGTGCTCCGCCACGTAGTCCACGGCCTGCTCGACCGTGGTGATCTTCTCTGCCTCCTCGTCGGGGATCTCCATCCCGAACTGCTCCTCAAGCTCCATAATGAGCTCGACGAGATCCAGCGAGTCCGCTTCTAGGTCCTCCCTAAAAGAGGCCTCCGGTGTTACGTCGCCCTCGTCAACCCCGAGCCGGTCGGCGGTGATTTCCCGGATCTTCTCCAGTATCTCGTCTCGTTCCATCTCACGTCTCCTTACGACGGATACAACCTCTCAAACGCAATCGCACGGGCTTCCGCCCGCGAGATAGCGCGTAGTGTAGCGCAAATCACCCTATTGCATAACCATCCCGCCATCCACGGCTATCGTCTGCCCCGTTATGTAGGCCGCGCTGTCGGAGGCGAGGAACGCGACGACCTCCGCAACCTCCTCCAGCTCCCCGAAACGCCCCACCGGCACCTGCCCGAGGATCTGCTCTTTTATGCTCTCTGGCAACGAACCAGTTAGCTCCGTCTCAACGTACCCCGGCGCGACCGCATTGGCCGTTATGCCGCGTCCAGCGACCTCACGAGCGACGCTCTTGGTAAAGCCGATAATGCCCGCTTTCGAGGCCGCGTAGTTGGCCTGCCCAGCGTTTCCGAGCAGGCCAACTACCGAGCTGACATTCACGATCCTGCCCCACCTGGCCCGCACCATCCCCCGCAAGACCGCCCGCGTGCATAAATACGTGCCCTTGAGGTTCGTAGCCAGTACCTCATCGAACTCCGCATCCTTCATACGAAGCAGGATGTTGTCGCGGGTCGTCCCAGCATTGTTTACTAATATCTCCACAGGCCCGAAGGCCTCGCCTATGCCATTGACAAGAAACTCTACGTCTTTGGGGGTAGCCACGTCGCCCTTGAACAACTCGCACTCGGCGCCCGCTTCGCGGACGAGGTTTGCAGTTTCCTCTGCCGCTGCATCGTTGGCCCGGTATGAGATGGCTACTTTTGCGCTCCCTTTGGCGAGCCTGGCGGCGATCGCACGCCCTATCCCGCGCCCGCCTCCGGTCACGAGGGCCACCCGTCCCTCCACTACTCTCCCTCCACCCTCTCAGCGAATGCGAACATTAGCTCGGCCTCACAGACGCGCTCGCCATCTACCGTCGCGGTACCCTTGCCTCGGCCGGCCCTGCCCTTGAGGCGCGTGAGCTCGACCTCCATCCTCAAGGTATCTCCGGGGAGAACCTGCCGCCGGAACCTGACGCCGTCTATCCCGGCGAAGAGGGCGAGCTTGCCGCGAAACTCCTCCAAGGCCATTACCCCAACCGCCCCTACCTGCGCCATCGCCTCTACTATGAGTACCCCTGGCATGACCGGATAATTCGGGAAGTGTCCCTCGAAGAAGGGTTCGTTCTGCGAGACGTTCTTTATCCCCACGGCGCGCACTCCCGGCTCTACCTCCGCAATCCTATCCACCAGCAGGAACGGGTACCGGTGCGGGATGAGCTCCCGGATCGTGGCGGGCCCGAGCGACGAGTTCACGCAAGCACCTCTTTCGCCACCCGTCCCCGCATCTCCAGGTCCTTGAAGTCTCTGAGCATGCTAACTAGCGTCCCTCCTCCTGCTTCCACGACCTCTTCGACCTCCAAAGCCGCGATCCGCTCCACGACCGCGACCCACCGCACGGGCGAGAGCATCTGATCCCTGAGCGCGAGGCGCACGTCGTTGGCCTTGGCGACTATCGCGCCGTCCATCCCACTTATCATCGGCACCTTCGGGTCCTCCAATGGCACCTCCGCCAGAAACCGGTCCATCCCCGACGACGCCGCTTGCATGAACGGTGAGTGGAACGCGCCCGCGACGTCGAGCTTTCGCTTTTTCCCACCCACCCGTTCCGCCACGTCCGCGAGCGCCCCTTTCTCCCCGGAGATGACAGTCTGGCGTGGGGTGTTGAAGTTGGCCGCAACTACCATGCCATCCGCCATCTCTACGGCTTCCAGGATCTCACGTACACCGGCGCCAATGATTGCGGTCATAGCGCCGGGGTTCTCCCTGGACGCCTCAGTCATCAGCTGGTCCCTCTGCGCCACGAGCCGCGCCCCGTCTTCCAGGCTTAAAGACCCCGAGGCATAGGCCGCTGCGTACTCGCCTAAAGAGTGCCCGGCAACTACGACCGGTTCGACGCCCCTCTCCCTCATCTTGTGGAATGTGTCAACCGAGCTGGCAAAGACGGAGAGCTGGTAGGGAGCCTCGCCATCACCTACCACGCGTCGTAGGAGGCCCCGAAGTTCACCCGAGACTTCTCCGCCCGCCGTACCCTGCCCCGGGAACACCACGGCCAAACGCAGCGCCAATATGCCTCCCTAGATCCTGTACAAGTTCGCCGCCCAAGTAAGCCCGAACCCGAAACCCACCGTCACAATGTACCGCCCCGGCTCCAACCGATCATAGATGTCTGGGTAGGAGAGCGGGATGCTCGCCGCGGACGTGTTCCCATACCGGTTCAGGTTCACTACGATCTTCTCCTCCGGCACCTCCAGTCTTCGCGCCGCGGCGTTTATTATGCGTGCATTAGCCTGATGGGGGATGACGTACTGGACCTCCGCGGGGGAAATACTGTTACGGGCGAGGAGTTTCTCGAACATCTCGGGGAAGATCCTGGCGGCGAACTTGAAGACTTCGCGGCCGTTCTGGTAGAGCTTGTTCCGTGTGCCTGGATGGCCGGCGCGTCCCAGGGGTGCCATCCGCCCATCTGCGCCGAGAATGTGGTCTATAAAGCCAGAGGAGCCGTCTCCCTTTTCGAGTACGACCGCGCCTGCGCCGTCGGCGAAAAGGACGGCGGTCGAGCGGTCATTCTGGTCTACAATCTTTGTCATCGCGTCAGCCCCGATCAGCAAGATACGCCTGGCTGCGCCGCTCTTCAGCATCGAGTGACCGACGCTCGCCGCGTAAGAGTATCCGGTGCACGCTGCCGCTAGGTCCATGGCTCCCGCCCCGAGGGCCCCGATGGCCTCTCCGACGAGACAAGCTACCGAAGGCATCGACTCGGGGGCTGTGGAGGTGGCACACAGGATCAGGTCTATCGACTCTCCTTTCAACCCGGCGTGGTCGAGCGCCTTCTTCGAGGCGTCCGCCGCGAGGGTCGCGCAGTCCTCGTCGTCGTCGACGAAGTGGCGCTCCTCTATGCCGGTGCGCGCGACTACCCAGGCATCATCGGTATCCAGAACCTTCTCAAGGTCGTGGTTGGTAACCGTCCTGCTCCCTAGAGCACGTCCGACGCCCACGATCTTGCCAGCGGCGCCGCTCAAACTTTGTCTCCTGCGGTCTGCTCTCGCGCCGCGGCGAGGGCCCTCTCGGATTCGTCCACGAGACTAGCGCCGGCCCGGGAGATGCTTAAAAGGGCATTCTCGACGCCGCGGGCGCGGGAGTTGCCGTGGCCGATAACCACCGAACCGTGCACGCCGAGCAGGAACGAGCCGCCGTAGTTTTCGGGGTCTACCCGGTCGCGTACGGCGAGGAGCCTCGAGCGCAGCACGCTTCCGGCCAGCCTAGTGAACACGTTCGACGTTACCGTCGCGCGCACCATCCCCAGGATCTCGTGCGCCACGCCCTCGGCGGTCTTCAGGACGACGTTACCGGTGAAGCCATCGGTTACCAGTACGTCCGCCACCCCGCGAGCTACGTCCCGCCCTTCCACGTTACCGACGAACTCGACGGCGCTGGACGCGGCGAGCAGCTCGTGGGCTTCCTTTGCGAGGTAGCCGCCCTTGCCCGGCTCTTCGCCGACGTTAAGCAGGCCAACCCTGGGGGCTTCGCTTAGGCCGATGTATTTGCGCGCGAACACACCGCCAAGGATAGCGAAATTCAACAGGTCTTGCGGCCGGCACGAGACGGTGGCTCCGACGTCGAGCAACAACG
>JALZFP010000161.1 GCA_030861485.1 Actinomycetota bacterium
CCTGACATGCGCAACCGCACCCTCTTTTTGGGACCCGGCCTCGCCTACGTCTACCTCTCGTACGGTATGCACAGGCTGGTAAACGTCAATTGCGAGGAGGAGGGGAAGGGGAGCGCCGTCCTCATCCGGGCGCTCGACCCGTTAGAGGGTCTGGACCTCATGGCCGAGCGTCGGGGCCGGCCGGATCTCTGCACCGGCCCTGGAAAACTCTCGCAGGCTTTAGGCATAGAGCTCTCCCATGACGGCCACGATCTCACGCGCGAGCCGCTAACTATCCGACGGGGTGACCCTCCAGGAGAGATAGTCTCCACGCATCGCATCGGTATCAGCCGTGGAACCGAGCTACCTTTCCGCTACCTGCTCCTGGACAACCCGAACGTCTCCGTCCCGCCCAAGACACTCGTCGAGCGGGGCCTGAAGCGTGCCGAGCGCGTCTCCTAGCCGCCGGTAAACACCGCCGCCGGTTCGCCGGGAGGAGGAACCGGAGCCGTCCCCTCTGGAGGAACCGCCCCCGGTAAGGGAGAATTGCCGGACAGAGACGCGCGGGGATCTCCGGCCGGTACAGAGGTCTGCTGGGCATCGATGCCTTCGAACTTCTTTACCGGTTTATCCTTCAAAACCCTCTGCATATAGGTCTGCCAGACGACCGGCGGGGGCGCGAGGGGACCTTGCTGCGTCCTCGACCCTACGTTCAAAAGACCGTTGAGATTCTTCCCACCCTCCCCGTATCCCATCCACACCCCGGTCGCCAGTTGCGGGGTGAACCCGATGAACCAGGCGTCGAAGAAATTCTCCGAGGTCCCGGTTTTGCCGGCCACCGGCCGGTCACCCAGAGCTGCCTTCCACCCGATGCCCCGTGTGACGTTGCCCACCATAATCTCCGTGGCCTTGCGGGCGACTTCGGGGTCTATAACCTGTTCGCCTTCTTCTTGGGATGCTGTGTACAGGACCTCCTCGTCCTCCTGTCCCTCGTTTCGCACCACCTTCTGTATTCCAGTGGGCGTTACTTTGCGGCCTCCATTGGCGATCGTAGCGTAAGCCGTCGCCATATCTAGGGGCGAGACCTCTTGGGTGCCTAGGGCCACGGTCGGGTGAGCGTCGAGGTTGTTGGTAACGCCTAGCCTGTTAGCGACCTCCACGACCTTCTCTGGACCATTCTCGATTCCCCTACCGTCCACATTCAGGACCAAGTCGGCAAAGACTGAGTTGTCCGAGAGCCAGAGCGCCTCTTCAAGGCTTATGGGGCCGTGGTCCTCATTCTCGTAGTTCTCGACCTCCCATGTCTGTGGGTTGCCCTCCGCGTCCTTCACCACGTAGCTCTTTTTCTCGGAGACGAACTGGGTCGAAGGGTCTATGCCCTGCTCCAAAGCGGCTATGAGCGCGAATGGCTTGAAAGAGCTGCCCGGCTGGCGCCTCGCGTGCGTGACCAGGTTAAATCGGGACTCTTCGTCCCGGTCGCCTACCATCGTCGTTATGCGACCCGTCTCGGGCTCGATGGAGACTAGTGCTGCGTCCGGGTCCGCGGGGTTGCTCAAAAACCCGCCCGGCTTGTACAGGATATCTTGGGCCGTCACCTGCTCCTCTAAATCAAGGGTGGTGTATACGCTCAAGCCCCCCGAGAGCACCGCCTGCGGCCCGTACCGGTTCACCAACTCTTCCTGCACGAACTCCGCGAAGTCCTTGGTGAGCGAGGGTCCAGTAAGGCCAGTCTCGATCATCGGGGCCTTAGGCCAGGGCTCGGGAAGCTCCTCATCGAGCGCATCCATGTGAGCTTGCCGGGTGATGTAGCCGTCGTTGCGCATCGTAGCGAGCACGATGTTGCGCTGGTTCGTTGCCTCCTGACGGTTTGTCCCGAGCGTTGAGGGGGACCAGAGCAGCCCGACCAGGGTTGCTGACTCGCCGGCGGTGAGGTCTTCGGTCGACTTGTTGAAATACGTCTCGGCGGCGGCCTCAACCCCGTAGGCGTTATTACCGAAGTACACTGTGTTCAGGTACATACCGAGGATCTCATCCTTCTCGTGCTTTCGCTCGAGCTCCATCGCTATCAACGCCTCCTTGAGTTTCCTCTGTAGAGACAGATCCCCCGACAAGTACGCGTTCTTCACGTACTGCTGGGTGATGGTGCTCGCTCCCTCGACGGTCTCGTCGGGAAGGATGCCTATCGTAATCAGGACATTAACCCACAAGGCGCGGATGATACCCCAGAGGTCCACACCGACGTGCGTTCTGAAGCGCTCATCCTCTTTGGCGACTAGGGCATCGAGTAGGCTTGAGGGCATGTCCCCAAGAGAGGCCGTCTTCCGGTTCTCGCCGTGGAAAGCCGTCCCGATCACTCGCGTCGAATCTTCAGTCTCCCCGAGGGGCTGAGAATATATGTAGGTTGGGCGCGAGGGTCCGGCCGCAGCCTCGTCGAGGTTCTCTACGGCGCTGACGAGCCCCAGATATCCTCCCAAAACGAACGAGAGTAATGCGACGGTGCAGCACAGAAAAAGAACGGCCACCCAACGCAGGATACGGGTCCGGAGGTTCTCCTTTTTGTGGTTCTGTTTCTTCTCGGAGGCTGGCTCACCGGAGGAGGCAGGTGGCCTAGCATCTCTCTTAAACTCGGGTCTCGCGGTGACCCTGTTGTACCGTCTTTGGTAGGTGCGAGCCATCGATGGGTTATAGTACATGAACCACGAGTTGGTTACAGTAGTATTGCGAGTCGATTGTGTTTTATTGAGCAGTTTACTTAACAGCACCGATAGCATCTACGCGAACGCCGTTGACATCATCCCACGCGAGGAACTCAACCGGCGCCTGAAGAGCGGCGCCACGTTGCGCGTCAAGCTCGGCATAGACCCTACGGCCCCGGATATTCACCTTGGCTTCGTCGTAGTCCTGAAGAAGCTCAGGGAGTTTCAGGATCTCGGGCACACCGCGGTGCTCGTGATCGGGGACTACACCGCGCGTATCGGAGATCCTTCTGGGCGCTCAAAGACCAGGCCCGTGCTCTCCCCGGAGGAGATAGAGGAAAACACAAAGACCTACCTTGAGCAGGCCTACCTCGTCCTTGATAGGGAGCACACCGAGGTCCGCCGCAACGCCGAGTGGCTCGCGCCGCTTACGCTCGCGGATATAATAGCGCTGACCCGCGCCACCACCGTCGCCCGCATCCTCGAGCGCGACGACTTCAGTAAGCGGTATGCCGCCGGGGACCCGATCACACTCACCGAACTCCTCTATCCATTGATGCAGGCGTACGACTCGGTCGCCGTCGATGCCGACGTCGAGCTTGGCGGCACCGACCAGCTCTACAACCTCCTTATGGGGCGCCAGATCATGGAGTACTACGGGAAGATACCCCAGTGCGTCCTAACAACCCCCCTGCTCGTTGGCACCGATGGCACCGCCAAGATGAGCAAATCTCTTGGGAACTACATCGGCGTCGCCGAAGACCCGCGCAACGTGTTCGGCAAGGCCATGAGCATCCCAGACGAGATTATGCCGAGCTACTATTCGCTCCTGCTCGGCAGGAACCTCCCAGACGCCGAGCCCGTGGAACAGAAGCGCGAGCTCGCCCGTTCCCTGGTTCGTGCCTTCCACGACGAGGGCGTCGTCCGCGACGCAGAGAAGACCTTCGATACGGTCGTTCGGCGCGGTGTGCCAGAGGATGTCCCGGAGGTTGCATTGCCTGAAGGGCCCGATGAGATCTGGGTAGTTGACCTGATCATCAGCGTAGGATTCGCTGGTACCAACGGAGAGGCCCGCCGCTTCATAAGAGGAGGTGCCGTGCGTCTCGACGGCGAGAAGATTACCGACGAAGGGCTCTCCCTCCTTGTGAGAGATCTCCCCGGTAAGGTCCTTCAGGTCGGAAAACGCCGCTACGCCAAGCTCGGCGCCCCGCGCTGAGATTTTTCTCGCGTTGCTTGACACCAACCGAACCGGAGCTACAATACTCGACGCCGACGACCTCCGCAAAACGCAGAGGCGACCCGCCGAGAGGCAGGGACCAGGAGTCGGAACGAAGAAGAGCAGGGAATGGCAAAAATCTTTAGTTTTGGGTTTACACCCCGAATCGAGGTGGTATAATTCTCCTGCTAATGACCGGAAGCGATTT
>JALZFP010000179.1 GCA_030861485.1 Actinomycetota bacterium
TCCGGTTGGCGGCGTTGCGCTCGCGGAAACGTTCGATGTTCGTCTCCGTGCGGTTAAAGGCCTGCGCCTCGCGGACGCCGACGATCTCCTCCTGGAGTCCCGCCGTTACGCTCCCGACCGTCTCACGTGTGGTGCGAAAGGCGCGGCGGGCGCGGCGGGCGAAGTAGACGTTGGTGAGGAGCATCGCCGGGATGATGGTGAAGCACACCAGAGCCAGGCGCCAGTCCAAGAGCAGCATGGCGACAACTATCCCGATCAGGCTGAATAACGAGCCGAGTAGCTGTGTGAGGCCCTGCGAGAGCAGCTGGTTTAGGGTATCCACGTCGTTGGTCACCCGGCTCATCAGGTCGCCCACCGGACGCCTGTCGAAGTATCCGAGCGGCAGGCGCAAGAGACGTTCGAAGATACGCTCCCGCAGCGAGGCGAGGATGCTCTGCCCGACAGAGCCGATCTGCCGGATCTGGCCGCGTGAGGCGAGAGTTCCGACGAGATAGACCCCCAGTAGCAAGAGCATAATCCGCGCCAACCCTGGGGGGTCACCCCCCAGGATGGAGCGGTCTATGGCGCGCCCGATCAGCCACGGACCACCCGCCTGGGAGAGCGCCCCGAGCACGACGAGCACTAAAGCGAGTATCAGCTGGCGGCCGTAGGGCGGCAGTTCGCCGAGCAGGCGTCGCGCGGTCGCGCTTCGGCTCTCGGCCTGTTCCCGTGGTACCCGGGCAATGGACTCGATACTTCGCATACCGCGGCTACTCGCGGTCCCTGCTAGGAGAACCGTTGTCTTCGAGGTCCCGCGTGCTACCGGCGACGATCGGTTGCTCCGCGTAGATCTGCGAACCGAGGATCTCGTTGTAGAGCTCGCTCGTGCTCAATAGCTCCTCGTGGGTACCCATCGCGGCCACCTCGCCCTCGTCGAGGACCAGAATCTGGTCGGCGTCGCGCACGGTGCTCGCTCTCTGGGCGATGACGAAGACGGTGCGGTAGCTATCGCGCATCAGCCGGTCGAGCGACTCCTGGATCGCCGCCTCGGTCTCGGCGTCCACCGCCGAGGTGCTATCGTCGAGGATGAGTAGCCGAGGATCTATGAGCAGCGCCCGTGCTATGGCTATCCTCTGGCGCTGCCCGCCCGAGAGTCCAATTCCCCGCTCGCCGATGACCGTGTCGTAGCCTTCGGGCAACCCCTGAATAAACTCGTCCGCCCGGGCTGCGCGGGCCGCGGCCTCCACCTCTTCCGGCGTCGCGTTGGGACGGCCGTAGGCGATGTTGTCGCGCACGGAGCCGGAAAAGAGCAGCGGCGATTGCATGACGATGCCGATCTGGGAGCGCAAAGACGCCAGGGTCACGTCGCGTACGTCGTGGCCGTCCAGCTTTACACTTCCTGAGGTTACGTCGTAAAAGCGAGGGATAAGGTTGACGAGGGTGGATTTGCCGGAGCCGGTGGTACCCAGGATCGCCACCGTCTGTCCCGGTTCGGCGGCGAAGCTGATGTTGTGCAGGATCTCGCGCTCGTCGCCCGGGTAGCGGAAGCTCACGCTGTCGAACCCGACCCGGCACGAGATGGGAGGGAGGGTCACAGCGTCCGGGGCGTCCTGTACCTCCAGCGGCGCGTCCAGTACCTCGAAGACGCGCTGAGAGGAGGCCCCGGCCCGTGAGATGCCCGCGGCTAGGAAGCCTATCGTCAGGATCGGGAAGAGCAAAAAGCCCAGATAGGTGTTGAAGGCGACCAGTTCTCCAATCGTGAGGCTGCCCCCGATCACCTGCAGCCCACCGAAGAGGACTATCGCTAAGGTTCCAAGGTTGGCGAGCAAAAAGACGAACGGGAAGTTGTTCGAGAACGTGCGGACGGTTGTCAGGTTCTTCTCCAGAAGCTCGTCGTTTACCGAGCGGTAGCGGGAGCTCTCGTAGTCCTCGCGAGCGAAGGTCCGGATCACGCGTATCCCCGCCAGGTCCTCCTGCAACACGGAGTTTAGCCTCCCGAGCGTCTGCTGCACGCCGCGAAAAAGGGGCCCAATTCTGCGCACGAAGCGCAGGAGCAGGACAAAGATGACGGGGACTATCGCCAGCGCCACAAGGGCGAGTCGCCAGTTCAGCGAGAACAGGAGCGCCGTCGTGCCCAGCAACATCACCGCCGCCGCGGCTAGCTGGACGACGCCGCTCCCGCTGAAGGTTCGGATCTGTTCAACGTCGCTGGTCAGGCGTGTGACGAGCTGGCCGGTCTCCACCCGGTCGTAGTAGCTGAAGCCGAGCCGCTCTATCCTGGCGAAGAGGTCGTTACGGAGGTCGTACGCTACCCCCTGTGACGCCCGCTCTGCCAGGTACCCCTGCAAGAACTGAAAGAGCCCGCGCAAAAGGGCCGCCGCCGCGAGCCCGCCAACCGCGAGCAGTATGACGCTCAAGGAGCGCGGAGCTATACCGTCGTCTATGGCGATCCGGATGAGCTGGGGTGTTGCAAGAGACGCCGCCGACGCCACAAGTAGCGCCACGAACGCCCCGGAAGCCTCAGCCTTGTACGACCGCAAGTATCCGAGAGCCCTCCGGACGGCGCCCAGTCCTCCCGCGAAGTCCTCCTGGCTCAGAGAATCACCCGGAGAGCTACCGTCTCGCCGCCGCGCCAACCCCTCCTACACCCCCATCTGGGTTGTGTGCTCGGGGCGCATGAAGATGACTACTCGCTTGTCAGCAGGCTGGTGATACGGATACTTGCCCATCCCGAGGTTCTTCTTCGTCATCGAGTTGATGCAGTTGAGGCCAAGGTCTTCGTCGATGCGTACGACCTCAGGGTTCACTAGGGAGAGGGCTATTCGCGGATCGCGGTTTAGATTGCGGTACTTCTGACGAGCCCGTACCGGCAGAATTGATTGCTCCCTGTCCCAGTCGAACCAGATGGGGTTGCTCTGCGGCTCGCCGTGTGGACCCTTGGTAGCGACGCGCGCGAGGGACATGGACCCAAGCAGCTCCCAGTAACCTTCGGGGATTATCGGCTGCTTTCTCCGGGTGTCCACTGTTCGCTCCTTTTCTACTCGCTGGCGTCGTACGGTAGGCCGTCGTGGCATTCTTTCTATGCTCGGCTCTCTCCGGTTACGTGTTCACCTTCGACGGGGAGGCCGGCCCGGAACCAACCCTGCTTACCCTCGGCGTAGTGGAGCACGTTCCGGTACCCCATCTCCTCTAGCTCGCGGGCCTCTTCGGTTGAGGCTTCGCAATCGGGGTTCATGCAGTAGACGACGATCTCGATAACGTTTCCGTT
>JALZFP010000184.1 GCA_030861485.1 Actinomycetota bacterium
TTATCCTCCGTGATGAACTCGTCTTCGCAATGCACAAGCCCCCGGGCCCCGGCCTCGAACAGGGAGCGAAAGAGGCGCAACAGGTCATCGGGGAGGAGACCGGGCACCCCGTGGGTTGTGCAGGTGAAGGCCTTGAATATCGCCACCCCATCCTCCCAGAGGTCCGGCACGTGTTTTATGGTGTCCGGGAAGACGTGCGCCATCAGCCCGAAATCTATAACGGACCGGTCCTTCAAGTATTCACGCTTCTCCCGGAGATCCTCTGCGGTGAGGACCGGGTTGCTGTGAGTGTGCTCCACCACGGTGGTTACCCCGCCGACCGCCGCCGCGCTGGAGCCGCGAATGAAGTCTTCGCGCGCGTTGTCTCCAGGATCCATAAAGTGAACGTGTTGATCAACCATACCCGGGAGGGCCACTAGACCCTCGGCATCTATCGTGCGGGCGGCATTCCCTGAGGGCTCCTCGAGGATGCCCGCCACTCGCTCGCCGCTGATGGCGATCGTGCCCCGATACCGACCCTTGGGTTCCAGGAGGGTCGCGTTAGCAATCTCACAATCAAACCTCACCCTCTACCTCCTTCTTGGATTACCCTACCCGACCAAGCCGTCGTGGAGAGGTCGTGGCAGACCCATAGCCTGCAAGGGCGTCACCAGAGGGGCTCATGCTCCAAGTCGGTCCCCACCGGGTACTCGTGCAGGCCTCGTCAGTGCGGTCACTCGGAGCGAGTCGTGTTTATCCTAGAGGGATCCAAGAACAGCATCGCCACGATCCCGATCACGGGTATGAGCACTAGCTGAACTATTGCCGCCCCGCCCCAGTCGAACCTTCCCACCAGAAAGGCAAAAAGATAGCCAGCGAGCGCAGACGGCACGTACAGACTGGTGATAAAGGCGCCCGACGCCCTCCCGATAATGGTCGTCTTGACCGAACGCTGCATGAGTGAGTAGACGTTGACGAAGAGGAACCCGCTGGCGAACATGCCCTCAAGAAAGGACAAGACGTTGTGCTGTAAGGGGGTGGTGATCAGATTGAACAGTACATAGCCGGTCACGATCGCGCCAACCAGAGCTCCGATTATCACCCACCGCTGGGGAAAGCGGTCGCCAAGGTACCCCGCGGGGATGCCCATAAGCGCCCCGAGACCGAACATGCTGAGCGCGAACCCGGCCTGGGTCGGCGTGAAGCCGAGCTCCTCCTGCAGAAAGGATGGGTAGAGACCCAGGTACCCGTACATCGAGGTACCCACGATCGCCGCCGTGATTATGCCTATGATCAAGTTCCTGTTGAGCAACCGCTCGGGCATCCGCTCGTCGACGCTGGCCGCGGTCACACTGGGCGGTTCTTCTTGTTCCGTAAATCGTCTGGTCACAAAGAACCCGATTATGCCGATAAACACTAGGCCCAAGACGCCGTACACGTAAAACGGAAGCTTCCACGACCCAGTCGATTGCAGCATGACACCTCCGAAGAGCGGGCCAAAGAACGAGCCGAGCCCGTAGGCAAAGTTGAGCGTCCCCAGCGCCATCGCCCGGCGGCTATAGAAGTAGGCCCCCACGGCCGAGAACAACGCGGCGTTCTGCATGGACTCGCCTATACCGGTGATCGCGCGGTAGAGGGACATATCCAGGAAACCCAGCGCCAGGGCGGTCAAGATGGTAAAGACCGAGTAGATTGCGATCCCAATGAGCATCACCACCTTACGGGGGTAGCGATCTAGGAGGTATCCGGACGGCACCCCGGCGAGGCCGATCCCGAGGGTGAAGATGGTGGACAGGAAACCACCCTGGGCCAGCGAAAAGCTGAAGTCCTCCCTTATGGGGGGCAGCACGACGGAGAAAACCTGCCGGTCCATGGCGTTTATCACGTAAGAGGCCGCCACCAATATCAGCATCACCACGGCCACGGACAGGGTAGTCCTATCGTAGGTCTTCGAGACGGTTGCAGCCTGCGCTCGTTGCGTCATCTTTTCTCCTTGAGGATCAGGGAGCGGCCCAGCGGCCCTGTACTGGGTCCGGTGCGTTCTCTTCTAGCTGTACGTTCACGAGATTCTCTTTAGCGGGGCGTGGATCGTAGGCCCAGCAAGGCCCCCTCGTCGATACCGAAGCGTCCGGCGAGCCAGTCGAACATGTACTCCTCGCCGATCGTGGGGTTATCGTGCTGGCAATGCTCGGCGCCAGTCTCCTCCTCGGTAAGAAATTTTATAGTTACGTCTACCCCGGAGTCTCTGGCGTGCTCGTACACCGTGTTGGCCTGCCTTACGCCGAGTACATCGTGACCTCCGTGTACGATCAGGTAGGGGCACTTCATGTTGCCGAGCACCCCTTCTAGCTTGAAGTCTTCGCCCTTCTTGAGTGCCTCCTCCATGGTCGACGTGCCGAAGACCCACTTGATGTGCCCGGCCAGGCCGTGTTCCTCTCCCGCATCACCCCAGAGCTCGTTCACGCTCCAGATCGCACCGTGAGAGATCGCCGCCGCGAGGCGGTGCTCAAATGAGGCGGCCCGCGCAGCGTAGTAACCTCCGAGACTGGTTCCACAGACGGCGACGCGGCCCAGATCCACGTCGTCGCGCGTCTCAAGATAGTCGATGCAGTAGCCTACCGGCACCTCGTAGTCGTAGCGGTTGTGTATCCCCTCTCGCCGGAGCGTCCCCCCCTGCCCCGGGCCGTCGACCAGCAGGCAAGAGATACCTCGCGCCATCGCGCCGCGCGCCACCATAAAGAACAGCTCGTCCTTGAAAGAGTCCAGTCCGCCGAAGGCGATCAGGACCGGTTGCTTCTCGACCTGGTAAGGCGCCCGCAAAAAGTACGCGTAGAGGTGTGCCCCGTTCTCGTACGGTATCTGCACGGTCTCCATGGGCGGCGTAAAGTACTTTCCGGCCTTCTGCGAACACTCCTCCAGCTTGTCGAAAACCTGAAGACGGCGCGGGTCGTCCCCGGCGAGCCAGAACTCCGCCGAGCGGTAGTAGTCGACCGCTCGCATCCAGCAGTTCTTTGCCGTCTG
>JALZFP010000189.1 GCA_030861485.1 Actinomycetota bacterium
GGCGCCACTACCGGCATCTTCCCCTCCGACGAGCGCACCCGCGAGTGGATGGAGGCCCAGCAGCGCCCCGACGACTTTATAGAGCTGAAGGCCGACGAGGGAGCCGAGTATGACGAGCACGAGCATATAGACCTCTCGGAGCTCGAGCCCCTTATCGCGCAGCCCAGCTCCCCCGGCAACGTGGTGCCGGTGAGCGACATCGCTGGTACCAAGGCCCACCAGGTCTGCGTGGGAAGCTCAGTCAACTCGGGCTTCGAGGACCTGGCGGTGGTGGCCGCGGTACTCAAGGACAAGACGGTCGCCCCCGAGCTGGTCATGACCGTGACGCCGGGGAGTCGACAGATCCTGGACTCCATCGCCCGGACGGGAGTTTACGCGGATCTCGTACGGGCCGGAGCGCGCATGCTGGAGCCGGCTTGCGGCCCATGCGTCGGGATGGGCCAGGCTCCGCCCAGCGACTCGGTGAGCGTCAGGACTTTTAACAGGAACTTCCCTGGTAGGAGCGGGACGCAGGACGACCACGTGTACCTGTGCAGCCCGCCGACTGCTGCAGCGACGGCCCTCTATGGCGTGATCACGGACCCGCGTGAGCTCGGCGATTACCCGGACCTGGATGAGGCTCCTAGGTACCCGGCGGTGGACGACAGTCAGATTCTCGAACCCGCCCCTGAAGACGAAGCGGGCGGCATCGAGATACCGCGCGGCCCCAACATACACGAGCCGCCCGAGCCTCCCGAGCTCCCCGACGAGCTCACCGGCAGGGTAACAATAGTCCTCCCGGATAACATCTCGACCGGGGACCTCTCGCCCGATGGGGTTGAGGTGATGGCGTTCCGCTCCAACATACCGGAGCTCGCCAAGTACACCTTGAGGCGATTTGATCCTGAGTTCCCCGAGAAGGCCCAGGAGATGGCGCCAGGCTTTATCGTGGCGGGCAAGAACTACGGTCAGGGCTCCAGCCGGGAGCATGCTGCCCTCTCGCCTCTTCACCTCGGGATACGGGCGGTTATCGCCAAGAGCTTCCCCCGCATCCACCGGCGTAACCTCATCTCGCAGGGCATCGTACCGTTGCTCTTTGAGAATGAGGAGGACTACGATAAGTTCGAGCAGGGCCAGGAGTGGACGCTGGCGGACGTCCGGGAACACCTGGAGAACGGAGAGACGGAGCTGCCGCTCCAAGCGGAGGATGGCGAGGAGATTACGGTACTGGCAGACTTATCGCATCGTGAGCGTGATCTCGTCCTCCACGGCGGCGTCCGGCGCCAGCTCCGCGAACAGCAGGCCGCCGAGGCCCCAGGGAGTAAGACAGAGCCAGCAGACCGCGGGGAAGAGAGCGCCGGCTAGCGGCTGGTTTTCAGCCGTCGGTGGTCGGCTTTTGGTTTCGCCGATGGCCGGCGGCTGGAGGCTGAACGGCTTTTTCGGGGCGGAGGCTGGCGAGTAACAGGATTGCTGCGCCGAGGACGATGGCGACATCGGCGGCGTTAAAAACAGGCCACCGTTGGAGGGGCCAGAACTCAAGGTCGAGGTAGTCGGTGACCTCGCCGGTGCCCAGGCGGTCGAGGAGATTGCCGGCGGCGCCGCCGAGGATGAGGCCGCAACCCAAAGTCGTGGTGCGCGTAGGCGTCTCCTTAAGGAGCATCCACATGACGAACGCGACCGCGATGACGCTGCCCATTAGCAGTACCCCGGTCTGACCGCCTAAAATCCCGAACGCCCCGCCCTCGTTCTTCGTGTGGGTGAGGCGTAGGACTTGCGGGATCAGGGGCGCGCTCTCCCCGAGTTGCATCGAGCCTTCGACTAGCCTCTTGAGGGCCTGGTCTGCGAGAAAGACCACGAGGGCGAGCCCGAGGGATAGACCTATGCTCGCGGCCCGTTTCACGGTACAGGCCGCTAAGACCTCAGGCCGCGCCGGGGCTGAGAGCCGCGGTGCGCCGTGATGCTAGTGACCACCGTGAGGGGCTTCGTCTGTCTCGTGTGAGTGCCCACTCGGCTCTGACTCGCCTCCACCTTCGACAGTGACGCCGCGCCTCTGCAGGAGGCCGCGCATAAGCTCTATCTCCGCCTGCTGGGAGGCCACGATAGAGCCAGCTAGCCGCTCGACCTCTTTACGGTCGGTCTCTTGGAGTATCGCCTCCGCCATTGGCACCGCTGCCTCGTGATGGGGGATCATGAGTTGCAGGAAGAGTATCTCCGCCTCCTCGGGGGAGGCTTGCTGAAGGTCGTTTATCTCCTCTGGCGAGGCCATCCCCGGCATCCTTCCCTCGTGGGGCTCTCCCATCCAGCTCATGGCGGGCTCGGTACCGGTGGGCGGGAGGTCCCAAACCTGCAGCCAGCCCTGCATCTGGCCGATCTGAGCCTGTTGGGTGAGGGCGATGTCGGCGGCTAAAGTCCTTATCTCCTCGCTCTCAGTCTTGTCGCGCACTATCTCGGCCATCTCTACGGCCTGGGCGTGGTGGACCATCATATCTCGGGCGAAGCCGGCCTCGGGCGAAGAGTCAGAAGGAGCTCCGATGTCCGACACCTGCGTCGGGAGATCGGCGGTCGCATTGCCGGAGAAGAGCGCCGCTAGGCCCGCGCCGCCTGCCGCGGCTACCAAGATTGCAACCACGAGGAGGACGGCGGTGAGGAGTGAGATCCGCGGGAGCAATGCACGCTTTTGGGAGGTGTGAGCCTCTCGCGAGTTTTTGGTAGAGCGTTGCACGCTTGCTCTCATCTACGAAGCGACGTCGCTTGTGCCGCCGGTGCAGGCAGCGCCTGGTTCGGGGGTCTGGGGCCCTTGCCGATAGGTGCTGATGAACCTCTGCAGGTTCTCGTCGTCGGCGTTATCGAGACGTATCTGGTAGCCCCAGGCGGAGGCCACGATCGGGGAGTCGAGGCCCGGGTAGGGGCTCGCGAGCAGGCAGTTTTGGCTCTCCACGATATCCCGTATTCTGTCCTGCTGGTCTTGTGGGAGATCGGGAGAGTAGGTGATCCAGACCGCTCCGTGCTCCATGGTGTGAACGGCGTTCTCGTTGCGTATGGGCTCTTCGTAGAAGGCGGAGTTCTGCCACACGGGATTGTGCTCGCCGCCGACCGGCGGGTCTTGCTCGTAGTCCACGGTGCCCTGGGTGTGCTGGCCGGCCGCTCCCACGTCGAACTCCTCGACCCCCTCCGGCGGTTGACGCTCCGCCCGCTGTTGGCTGTCGATCACGATAAGGGTAATGAAACCCGCGATAAAGGCCAGGACGACCAGACCAATGATGATGGTGGTCCTGTTCAGCCTGCCGCCGCTCCTGCTCTTGCCCAAATCGGTACCTCTCTTTGCCACTCTCTCCAGGTTCGCCGCGCGAATGAAGTGGGCGTCTCGAAGATTCGCGGTCTCCGCCTCGCGCGGATACTCGAATCCTAGCACACGAGAGAAACTCCACCGGGCGCAGAGTGGAGAAAAATCTTACAGCTCTGCCACAAGGTAGACGGCCAGCACGGCCAGAGAGATCCGCACGACGACCACGATACCGCCGCGGCC
>JALZFP010000210.1 GCA_030861485.1 Actinomycetota bacterium
CCCCCGGCCTGCTCGTGCGCATGCCCCGCCTCGCCTTCTTCGTGGCCAGGCGTCAGACCGCGCTCGTCGAGCTCGCCCACTGGTTCTACGGTGCCGGCGGAGGGGCTGCCTTCGCCATGCTTCCCGATTCGGTGCGCCGCCGCAGCGTTTGGGCGGGAATAGGCTACGGTCTCTTTACCACGCTGGTGTTCGAGCTCGGTATCGTCCCCATCCTAGGGCTCGACAAGTTCAAGAAGATCAGGCCCATCGAGCAGCTCATGTTCACCGTCGACCACCTGCTCTACGGTTTGATCTTGGCGGAAGGGGAGAAGCGGGCTCTGCCGGAGAGGCACAGGCGCTAGCTGCACTAAGCGGCGGCAATACATTGCGGCAAACCGAGTTGTTATCGGGGGGGCGAGAAAGAGGAATCATGCCTATACAGAATGCGGTGAGCATACGCGATGTGATGAGCACGGACATCCTCACGGTGAGACCGGAGGAGACGATACCGGAAGCGGCTAGGCAGATGTCCGAGCGAAACGTCGGTGCAGCGATCGTCAATCAGGAGAGCCGCGGGTCGCGGCGCCCCGGGATAATAGCGGAGCGGGACGTGCTTGACTGTGTCGCATCGGGCCGAAGACCAGAGTACTTGCACGTGGCTGATCTCTTTACGCCGGACGCGATGACCATACCACCTGACGCATCGCTCCAGCAGGCCGCGAAGGTGATGACCTCCGATGGCTTCCGCCATCTCGTGGTATTCGACGGAGACAAGACCTTGGGCATCGTCTCGATCTACGACATCGTTGGTCACTGGTCGAGAGAGGGGCAGCTACCGGGCCTAGGGACCCAGATCCGGGAGGCGATGACTAGGGAAGTCTTCGCGGTGGGGCTAGAGGACACGCTGCGAGAGGCAGCCCGGAAGATGGGCGAGCGAGGCATCGGTGCGGCGATGGTCGAGCCCGCCAAGGAAGGGCGCCCTCCGGAGATGATTAGCGCGCGCGAGATCCTCCACTCGGTCGCAGCGGGAGAGGATCCCGACACCGAGCGCGTGGCCGACCACCTTGCCCCTCGCAGGACCTTCTCGGCTCCGGACTGGTCCTTGAGCCAAGCGGCCGAGGCGATGAGCAAGGGAGGTTTTCAGCACATAGTGGTGGTGAACATGAACGGGATCGCTGGCATCCTCTCGATGCGTGACCTCATGCGCTCGCTCGTACGCAGTTCGACGGATCAGTAAGCGGTGTCCAGTTGCCAAGCTCAACTGGGCCGGGCAAGTCGCGAGTAAAGGTTTTTGAGGAAACTTTTTAGAGGGTAGAAGAGAGAGTCATGGACCGTACGATGAGCATGACATCGCAGAGGGAGGGTTTATGAAAGCCGTGATCATGGCCGGGGGGAAAGGGACAAGGCTGCGGCCACTGACGAGCAACCAGCCGAAGCCCATGATCTCGATAGTCAACAAGCCGTGTATGGAGCACATCCTGGAACTCCTTAGACGCCACGGCTTCGAGCGCGTGATAGTCACCCTGGAGTACATGCCAGAGGTTATACAGGGCTACTTCGGCGATGGATCCGAGTGGGGGATGAACATCGAGTACTCCGTCGAGGAGGAGCCCCTGGGCACGGCCGGCTCGGTCAAATACGTCGAGAATCGGTTGGGGGAGAGGTTCGTAATCGTCTCGGGCGACGCCCTTACAAACGTGGACCTGACGGAGGCTCTCTCCTTCCATGAGGAGCGCGGGGCCGAGGCTACCCTGGTGCTCAAAAAGGTCGACGACCCATCGGGGTTTGGCATAGTGACCGTCGAGGAGGATGGGCGCGTCACCGACTTTATGGAAAAGCCCGACGAGGAGGAGGTCTTCTCGTACACGGCCAATACCGGAATCTACATCCTCGAGCCGTCGGTGCTCGACGACATCCCGGAGGGGCAGGAGTACGACTGGTCCAAGGAGCAGTTCCCGAAGATGCTAGAGGAGGGGCGCCCCCTGTACGGGTACGTGACGGAGAGCTACTGGGAGGACATTGGGAATATCGAGCAGTACATGGGTGCGCAAAGGGCCGTGCTGGACGGCGAGGTGGAGGGGGTCGAGCCCGCGGGGGAGCGGCTCAAAGAGGGCACGTACGTCGGGCGCGACGCGCGGGTGGAGGAAGATCAGTTGGAGGGGCCCGTGGTCCTGGGGGACAACGTGCGATTGTCTTCCGGCGCTCGCGTCGGGCCCTACTCGGTTCTGGCGTCGAACGTCTCGGTGGGGGAGGGGGCCTCTATAGTAAGGAGCACCGTTGGCGGGGAGTCTACAATCGGCGAGGAGGCCGAGCTGGACGGCGCCCTTATCATGCGCGCGTGCAACATAGGTCCTCGGGCTCGAGTACTGGAGGGGAGCGCCCTGGGAGATGGGACCCGGGTGGGAGAGGGAGCCACCGTCACGGCGGGCGCGAGCGTACTCCCCGGCGAGTCCATCGAGGAAGGGGACGAGGTCACCGAGGATGCTTCCTAGGGCCGGGATGTAACCGCGTCACTACCTGCCAATGCGGGCCGGGTACAATCATACGTCTCCAACGTATGGGAACCCGCAAAGGAGCGTGGACATGACATATCAGAGCGCCCGACCGAACGCGGCGGCCGCTGGCACCTTCGACATCGGCGGGGACCTTCGCGTCAACCGGTTGGGCTTCGGCGCGATGCGTATCACCGGGAAGGGCATCTGGGGCGAGCCCGAGAACCCGGAGGAGGCACGCGCCGTGCTCAAGCGGGCGGTTGAGCTCGGCATCAACCTCATAGACACCGCTGACTCCTACGGCCCCCACGTCTCGGAGCGTTTGATCGGGGAGACCCTTCATCCCTACCCCGAGGATCTGGTCATAGCCACCAAGGGCGGTCTGCTGCGGGATGGGCCCGGACAGTGGCGCCGCGACGCTAGGCCCGAGCACCTGCGCGAGGCGTGCGAGGGGAGCTTGAAGAGGCTTAAACTCGACCGCATAGACCTCTACCAGCTGCACCGCATAGATCCGCGTGTACCCGCCGAGGAGCCGCTCGGCGCTCTGGCAGAGCTTAGGGAGGAGGGCAAGATCCGCCACATCGGCCTCTCTGAGGTCAGCGTCGAGCAAATTCAGCGCGCGCAGCAGATCGTGCCTATAGTCTCGGTGCAGAACCGTTACAACCTCACAGACCGGGACTCGGAGGCCGTGCTCGACTTCTGCGAGCGCGAGGGCATAGGCTTTATCCCCTGGTTCCCGTTGGCGACCGGGGACCTGGCGCGTCCCGGCGGTCCTCTGGATGAGATCGCCACCCGCTACGGGGCCTCTCCTGCGCAGGTGGCTCTCGCGTGGCTTTTGTGGCGCTCCCCGGTGATGCTCCCCATCCCCGGTACCTCATCGGTCGAGCACTTGGTGGAGAACGTCGCCGCGGCCTCTCTAGAGCTCGACGAGGAGGAGTTCGCCGAGCTCCGGTAATAGGAGGGGATCTTTGGTGCAGGGAAAGGCTAAGACTTTCTCGCCGGGTGACTGGATCGCTATCGATATAGGCTTCACCTGCGAGGGAGGCGGGGAGATAGAGTCTGTCGAGGCGGTCTTTACCAGGAGAGGCTCAGGAGAGGAGATCCCGCTCTTCGGGGACGCTAAAAAGGAACCTTCTGGGGAAGATGAACGGGGGGTCTACACTGCGCGACTCGAAGCGATGGTAGACCCTGGGACTGCTCCCGGAGAATACCGCTGCGCCCGCCTCTCCGCCCGTGACCGGTTCGACGACGACTGGGGCTTCACGGACCCGGCGGGGCTGGACCTCGTCATCCGCGCGGAACCAGCCCCGCACCGGCTGGAAGTCGCGGCGAGCGATTTTATCTAAGGGAGGAGCGGGCGTTGAGGGTCGCCGTGATCGGGGCGGGTATAGTTGGGGCTTCGGTCGCCTTTCGGCTCGCCGAGAGCAGAGCGGTCCGGGTGTGGATAATCGACGGGTCCGGACCGGCAAACGGCACTACCTCCACCAGCTTCGCCTGGGTGAACGCCAACGACAAGACGCCCCGCGACTACTTCGAGCTGAACCGCGCCGGGCTCGAGGAGCACCTCCGGCTGTGCGACGAGCTACCGGGTGGGGCACCCTGGATACATCCGGGCGGCAACCTCGAGTGGACCGGGGACGAGGAGACCCTGGAAGCGTTGACCAACCGGGTCGAGCGGTTGCGCTCCTGGGGATACGCGGCGGAGTGGCGAAAAGCCCGGCACGTCAACGAAGCCCTAGAGCCGAACGTCGCCTTTCCGAGCCCGGACACCCCCGTAGCCTTCTTCTCCGAAGAGGTCTGGATAGACGCTGCACGGCTCACGAATACCTTCGTCAGACTCGCCTGTCAGAGGGGAGCCGAGGCGCGCTTTGGAGTCGCTGCCAAAGAGATCGAGACGGATGACGGGCGCGCTTCGGCGCTCCTTCTACGGGATGGCGAACGCCTCCCGGTCGACGCCGTGGTCAACGCCGCGGGGCCGGACGCGGACAAGGTGGCCGCGCTGCTCGGACGTACGCTGCCGCTCCGGCCGAAGGAGGGACTACTCGTACGCCTCGCCGCGGAGGTGACCCCTATCAACCGGATCGTCCACTCACCGCGCGTACACCTGCGCCCTGATGGACCGGGAGGTGTTATCGCGCACCACGGTTCGATTGACCAGAAGTTCGAAGACGAGGGTGCATCGGGTGAGTTCCTCTCTCGCGAGCTGCTGGAGCGTGCCCGGCGGGTGGTCCCAACGCTCGAAGGTGCGAAGGCCGAGGACGTCCGGGTCGGTCGTCGCCCAATGCCCGAAGACGGCCTGCCCTGTGTGGGAGCGGTCTCGGAGCTACCCGGCTACTACGAGGCCGTCACCCACAGCGGCGTGACGCTCGGCCCGCTTCTAGGTCGCCTCCTGGCGCGGGAGATACTCGGCGGCGAGGTGGATAGCTTAATCTCCCTTTTCCGCCCGGCCCGGTTTGCCCGAGACCAGGCCTCTCCCTAGCCCTATGCCGCCTTCGTGCGCCCAGACGGCGCCTGTGGGGAACTCGTACTCGTCCAGCGACCCCGGCTTCATCTCGATGCTGTAGCCCGGCATGTTTGGCGGCATGTAGCGCCCGTTCTTGACGGTTATGGGATCTACGAAGTGCTCGTGGAGGTGGTCAACGTACTCCAGGACGCGGTTCTGT
>JALZFP010000212.1 GCA_030861485.1 Actinomycetota bacterium
AGGTACTCGCCCACACCTAAAGCCTTCGAGCGTGGGGTGGTGGCGTGCACGGGGAGCGAGTTTTGCCGGTTCGGGATCGTGGAGACCAAGATCCGGGCCGTCGAGTGGGCGCGAGAGATGGACGAGAGGGTCGGGGACGGCATAGGCCAGGAGGCCATAAGGATGCACTTCTCGGGCTGCTCGGCCTCGTGCGCCCAGCCCCAGATCGCGGACATCGGTTTCCGCGGTGAGACGGCGAAGACCGAAGGCGCCCTCGTTGAGGGTGTGGACATCGGCCTCGGCGGGTCCTTGGGCCATGATGCTGCCTTTATAGACTGGGTCGAGGGGGCCAAGCCCGCCGACGATGTGCCCGACGCTTTGGTCGCAGTCTTCGATGAGTTTAAGGAAGAGCGCCGCGAGGGCGAGCGGTTCCACGAGTGGGCACGCCGGAGGCCCAACAAAGAGCTTCGGGCAGCCTTGCGCGGTGCCGGTAGTAACAGGGGAAGAGGCTAGGTGGCCGGCTTCGACATCCGGGAGTTGATGAACGATATCGACGAGGCTCCCGGGAAGGTCTGGTTCTGGGACCTTGAGAAGGCGGTCATCGACGCGGACCGGTGCGTGCAGTGCGGGGTGTGCGTCGCCGCCTGCCCGTCAGACTCCATCGGTATAGGGGAGGACGATCTGCCGACGCTCGTCAAGATGTGCACGGGCTGCTCGCTCTGCTGGGACTTCTGCCCGCGGGGGGGGCTGCAGTACGAGAAGACTTGGAAGATAGTAGGCAATTCTGAGGCTCGGACTATCGAGGGGATCGGGCACGTCGAAGAGAGTTACACAGCGCGTGTCAACCCCATGATAGAGGGTGTGCAGGACGGCGGGGTGGTCAGCGCGCTCCTGATCTCGCTGCTCGAAGCCGGTGAGATAGACGGTGCCCTCGTCGCTCGCGAGAGCGAAACCGAGCGGTGGAAGGGTGAAGCGTTCCTGGCGACCACCCCCGAAGAGGTGAAAGAGTGCGCCGGTAGCTTCTACAACCAGACACTCGCTCTGGGGCACGTGGACTTCAACGGCAACGACCTGCCGCCGAATCCTCGAATAGCCGTGGTCGGAACGCCATGCGAGATCGAAGGTGTAAAGGCCATGCAAGCAAGGCCGTGGACCTGGGGGTCTTCACAGGTCGAGGCCATCACCCTGACCATCGCGCTGCTGTGCACAAAGAGCTTCAACTACGAGAAGCTGATGCTGGAGGAGATTAGGGACAGGCGCGACGTGGATCTGGATAACGTCGGGCGTGTGGACATCATCCGTGGGAAGATGATCGTGCAGGACCTCGATGGGGAGACGATCTTCGAGGAGCCGATCCGAGACTTCCATGGGGCCGCTCTGAAGGGCTGCGACGAGTGCGCGGACTTTATGGGGCATGCGGCGGACATCTCCGTCGGGAGCGTCGGGAGCGCTGACGGGTACTCCAGCATAGTCGTCCGGACAGAGGAGGGCCTCGAGGCTTTCGAGCACGTCCGAGAAAAGCTAGAGCTGCGGGAGCTTGACAAGCCGCAAGCTTTGGATAAGCTAGACACCTTGAACAAGCGGGTGGCGTTCAACAGCCTGAAGAGGGCTTTTGACCCCGAGGCTCCTTTGTTCATAGACTTCGAGGAGCACCTGGAGAGCTATTCCGGGACGGATCGAGCGCCGGTCGAACATGACGCTGTGAGGTACTAGCTTTGGAAGAACCACGGATAGAACTCAACCTGCCCGAAGAGCCGACGGAGCTACGCATAGAGGCTCGCTCTCTCCTCGAAGACTCGCCCGAGGAGGGCCTAAGCCTCGTAAACGCCGGTTATCCGCTGGTGGACCTCCTCTGGGAAGAGTGGGGCGCGGAGCTCGAAGAGACCGGTGTGGGTCGGGAGAGGTTCTCCGAGATAACCCGCGGGTATGCTTCAGAGATACGACTCTGGGCGATGGGCGAACGCCCCTGGGAGCACTGCGTCGCCGGGCTCGCCGGGCGCGTCTTGCGGCGTCTGCCCAGGCAGCGTGAGAGGCAGGAGATCGCTTCCCTGGAGCTTTGCCGATGAGGAGTGCTGTAGAGTACACCGCGATAGCACCCCACGGCGGGGAGCTAATAGACCGCCGCGTCCCCGAGGGTGAGCGGGCGGAGCGGCTGCAGAGGGCCGAGGAGCTGCCGAAGGTCGTCCTAGGCCCCAGGGCGCTCTCGGACCTGGAGATGATCTCGACCGGCGTGTTCTCGCCCCTCACCGGCTTTATGGGCCGGGAGGACTACGAGAGCGTCGTCGAGTCGATGCACCTTTCGAACGGTCTGGTATGGAGCTTGCCCATCGCCCTGTCGGCGAACGACGAGGAGGCAAGCGGGATAGACGAGGGCGGTGAGATCTCGCTCACAACCGAAGAGGGCCGCATCGTAGCGACCATGGACGTTACGGATCGCTACACCTACGACAAGAGCCATGAGGCGAGGGCGGTCTACCGGACGGAGGACGAAAACCACCCCGGTGTGGCCGCCCTGTACCGTCAGGGGAACACCCTTATCGGCGGAGAGGTGACGCTCCTGGACAAGGAGCCAAACGCCCGTCCCTTCCCCGGCTACTACTATGAGCCAAGAGAGCTTAGGGCGGCGTTTGTCGAGAGGGGCTGGAGGCGCGTGGTGGGCTTCCAGACAAGAAACCCCGTCCACCGCGCCCACGAGTACATCCAGAAGAGCGCCCTTGAGACTGTGGACGGCCTCCTCCTCAACCCCCTGGTCGGCGAGACCAAGTCTGACGACATCCCAGCGGACGTACGGATGCGCTCCTACGAGACGATCCTGGAGCAGTACTATCCCAGAGACCGGACCATGCTCGCGGTCTTCCCGGCGGCTATGCGCTACGCGGGACCGAGGGAGGCCATCTTCCACGCCCTCTGCCGCAAAAACTACGGCTGCACCCACTTCATAGTGGGGCGCGACCACGCAGGGGTAGGCAGCTACTATGGCACCTACGACGCCCAGCACATCTTTGAAGAGTTCGAGCCCGAGGAGTTAGGCATCACGCCGCTCATGTTCGAGCACGCCTTCTTCTGCCTAAACTGTGGTGGGATGGCGACCACCAAGACCTGCCCGCACGACAAGGACGCGCACGTCTTCTTCAGCGGCACAAGGGTCAGAGAGATGCTCTCAAGAGGCGAGTACCCACCGCCGGAGTTCAGCCGCCCTGAGGTCGTGGAGGTACTCATCGAGGGCCTCAGGGAAGAAGAGAAGACCATCAGGCAACCCCGGATCTACGAAGAGTAGTAGTCCGAAGGCACAAAGGAACAAGGGAGGATTAGCATGGAGAATGGAGCCAAGAAGTACGACCGTGGGTTCACGTTGTGGTTCACGGGGCTCTCGGGGGCTGGCAAGACCACGATCGCGGAGATCGTAGAGAGGGAGCTAAGAAATCGCCTTGGCACCGTAGAGGTTCTTGATGGGGATATCGTTAGGACGAACCTCTCCAAGGGCCTCGGGTTCTCGCGGGAGGACAGGGATACGAACGTACTTAGGATCGGGTTCGTTGCCAATTTGCTTACCCGCAATGGGGTGGCCGTTATTGTCTCGGCCATCTCGCCGTACAAGCAGGCTCGTGACCAGGTCAGGCGGACCATAGGCGAGGACTTTATCGAGATCTTCGTGGATGCGCCTTTGGAGGTGTGCGCCGAGCGGGACGTGAAGGGTCTTTACAAGAAGGCGTTTAGCGGGGAGATATCGGCGTTCACCGGAGTTTCGGATCCCTACGAGCCGCCGGCTGCCCCCGAGCTCCGCATCAAGACGAACGAGGAGGAGCCCCAGGAGAGTGCGAGGAGGGTTATCTTCAGGCTGGAGGAGCTCGGGTACCTCGAGCCCGTCAAGCAGTACGACCCGGCCTAACCTCCTGGCATGATCGAGCCGCTCCCCGTCCTCTTCGGCCTGCTGGTCGGCTTTCTAGTGGGGCTTACAGGGGTGGGGGGCGGCTCCCTGATGACGCCTTTCCTGGTCGTGACGATGGGGGTTCCGGCCCCGACGGCCGTGGGCACCGACCTCGTGTACGCGACCGCCACCAAGATGACCGGCTCGGCCGCCCACTACCGGCAGCGGTCGGTGAACCTTCAGGTGGCGCTTTTTTTGGGGATCGGGAGCATCCCGGCGAGCCTCCTGGGGGTGGCGACGCTAGAGCTCATCGAGCGCTCCTACGATGCGGCGACGGTACGCTCGATCATGGTCACGATCATAGCCGCCACCCTGGTGCTGGTCGGTGCTTCCCTGATCCTTCGAAATTTTCTGCCGGTGCGTGGAGAGTTGTCCGGCAAGGGCGCGGGCTGGGACGGCGTCTCCTCGATGTCGTTCAAGCGCAAGATCTGCACCATCCTCTTCGGCGCCGCCGGTGGCTACCTCGTAGGTCTCACTTCTATAGGTTCGGGGAGCATCATGGCGATCATACTACTCTTGCTCTACCCTCTGTCTCCGGCAGTCGTGGTAGGCACGGACATCGTCCACGCCACCGTCCTCTCGCTCGTCACCGGCGTCGCCCACGCCACGCAGGGCAACGT
>JALZFP010000215.1 GCA_030861485.1 Actinomycetota bacterium
CGATAACTAGAGAAAATACTACTCGCTCTTCCCTACTCTCTACTCACAGAGCCGCAGAGCGAAGCGAAGCAGTCCGCCCTATAATCTACGCGGCCTGACGCGATGTCAAAGGAGCAGAGGAGGAAGCGGGCTTGGTAATGATCGACGCTAGGAGCGGCGCGCTGACGGAGGTGTCGTCTCCTATGCTAGCGGTCGGCCTTCACAAAGGAGAGGGCCTCCCACAAGAGCTAGAACAGGCCACCGCGAACATCCTCTCGAATGGGGACTTCTCCGGCAAGGAGGGTGAGACGGCGCTCGTCTACGCCCCAGAGGGTTTGGCTACGCCGCGGCTCCTGCTCGTCGGCCTCGGGGAGCGGGCCTCCTTTACCCTGGAGAAGCTCCGGCGTGCCTCCGCGACCGTCGCCCAGCGCGCCCGCGCCCTGAAGCTCGACGAGGCGGCCTTCGCCCTGCCGGCGCCAGAAGGCTCAGGGATTCGCGAGGCCGCCGAGGCGGCCGCCGAGGGCAGCGCTCTGGGCCTGTACCGCTTCGACCGCTACAAGACGAACGCGGAGAGCCGCGAGCTTAAGATTTTTACCCTGATCTCTGACGATGCAGAGGCCGCCACGGCCGGTGCCGAGACCGGAGCGAAGGTCGCGGCGGCCGGCCTTCTGGCCCGGGATCTCGCCAACGAGCCCTCGAACACCGCTACTCCAGAGTACCTGGCCGAAATAGCACGCGAGATAGCCGGGCGGTACGGCATGGAGGTGAGAGTCCTCGACCGGGCCGGGATCGAAGGCGAAGGCATGGTCGGGCTCGCGACGGTTGGCCGGTCGGCCCAGAACGAGCCGCGGTTTATCGTGCTTGAGCACCGCAAGGGCGCGACGGACGCAGCGCCGGTCGTCCTCGTCGGCAAGGCCGTGACCTTCGACTCTGGTGGCATCTCCATAAAACCCTCCGTCGGCATGGGAGACATGAAGTACGACATGAGCGGGGGGGCCGCGGTCCTGGGCGCGATGGAGGCTGTTGGGGCCCTGGAGCTGCCGCTCAACGTCGTGGCCCTCGTACCCGCGACCGAGAACCTGCCCGGAGGAGATGCCTTCAAGCCCGGAGATGTGCTCACGCTCCACTCCGGCAAGACCGTCGAGATCGTCACGACCGACGCGGAGGGGCGCTTGATCCTAGCCGACGCCCTCTCCTACGCCCGTCGCTACGAACCCGAGGCCGTGATAGACTGCGCCACCCTGACCGGCGCCTGCCACGTGGCTCTGGGCGACCACGCCTCGGGCCTCTTGGGCAACGACGACGCCCTGATCGCCGAGGTCCGGGCAGCGGGCGACGCCTCGGGCGAACGCGCCTGGCCCCTGCCACTCTTCGAAGAGTACACCGACCAGACCAAGGGCGAGACCGCCGACTTGAAGAACTCCGGCGGCCGGTTCGGGGGGGCGCTCACCGCTGGCGCCTTCCTCAAGGAGTTCGCAGACTACCCTTGGGCACACCTGGACATCGCCGGTACCGCCTATAACGGCAAGTCGAAGAACGCCTACACCCCCAAAGGAGCGTCAGGAACACCGGCGCGCCTGCTCGTTGAGTTTCTGCGAGCGCGGGCGGAAGACCGGGAAGGAGCTATATGATCCTTGAGATGCTAACCGTCAGCCCGTTTCAGGAGAACTGCTACGTGATCGGGGACGAGGAATCCATGACGGGCGCCATAATCGACCCCGGCGACGAAGCCGCACGCATCGCGCTCACCGTCGAGAGAGTGGGGCTGAAGATATCTCAGATTATCGTCACCCACTCTCACATAGACCATGTCGGCGCCGTCGCTCAACTCGTGGACGAGTATATGTGTCCGGTCCTCATGCACAATGAGGCCGAGGCGATGCTGAAGACGGTTCCCCAGCAGGCGATGATGATGGGCATGAGGTTCGGCAAAGTCCCCAAGGTGGATCGGCATATCGCGGACGAGGAGATCCTGGAGGTCGGGTCCTTGCAGCTCCGCTCCCTGTACACCCCGGGCCACGCGCCGGGCCACCTTGCGTTTCTCGTAGAAGACGAGGA
>JALZFP010000235.1 GCA_030861485.1 Actinomycetota bacterium
TTCCCCGCTACGCACGTGGCTAGAACGGGAGACATTCAGGCCCTTGACAGCTCGGCACGAAACAATACAGTTTCACCTCGTATGCGTTAGAACCTTTTAACCAGTTTGGGTCGCCCGACCAGGAGGATGCGTATGTCTCTTCGTCCCAACGTCGTAGTAATAGTCTCGGACACCTTTCGTCGGGATCACTTAGGAGCGTACGGGAACCCGAACATCCACACGCCCTACTTGGACGAGTTCGCGCGCTCGTCTGTCGTGTTCGACGGGCAGGTAATCTCCTCTTTTCCCACTATGCCGGCCCGGGCGGACATCCTCACCGGGAACTTCTCCTACACCTTTATGGGTTGGGAGCCGCTGCCCTCCGGGTTGCAAACCCTCCCGGGGCTCCTCTCCAGGGCCGGCTATCTGACGATGGGTATCGTGGACACGCCGTTCTTTGTAAGGGGTGGGTACGGTTATGACCGCGGCTTCGACGACTTCGTGTGGGTTCGAGGCCAGGGCGACGACACTAGGCCGCAGGAGCGCTCCGACTACCGTGCGACGTGGAGGAGCGAGTCCGACCGGCTCGTGGCGCGCACCGTAACCGAGGCTGAGCACTGGCTGGAGCGGCACTACAAGGAGAACTTCTTCCTCTACGTGGACACCTGGGACCCGCACGAGCCCTGGGACGCTCCCGAGTACTACACCGCCATGTACCGGCCCGGTTACGAAGGGCGCCAGCTCTACCCGAGCTACGGCAAGTGGGAGGAGGCCGGGCTCACCCGGGATGACATAGATCTCGCCCACGCCATGTACTGCGGCGAAGTGACTATGGTGGACTTCTGGATGGGCAGGCTACTGGCCAAGCTCGATGTGTTGGGGTTGAGGGATAACACGATCATCTTCTTCCTCTCTGACCATGGCTTCTACTTCGGCGAGCACGGCTACTTCGGTAAGGCTGAGTGGATCAATGACAACTGGGCGACCGTTACCGAGGGCACTACCGTTCCATCCTGGTTGCCCGAGTCTTGGCTCCTGACGGTCGGCTGGTCGCCTCTGTACCAGGAACTCACCAGGGTACCCCTGATCGTGCACGCCCCGGGGCTGACGCCAGGCCATAGGCAGGCTTTGACCACTGCGCCTGACCTAGCGCCCACGATTCTAGAGCTCGCGGGGGTCGAGCGCCCTTCTGCCATGCAGGGAAAATCTTTCTTGGACGTCCTCGTGGGCGGCGACGAGCACCGGCCCTTCGTCGTAAGCTCCTGGCCGCTTTACTTCGCGGAGGGCGAGATAACCACCGCGGTAGATTCGAGGCCGCGCAGGATCTCGAGCTACATGCCGATCACGATAACCACACGAGACAGGTCGGCCATCCTGGGTGGGCCCGAACACCCGCCCGAGCTCTACGACCTGATCGAAGACCCGCGCGAAGGGGAGAACGTGTGGGAGGCTCGCGCCCACGAGGGCAAGGCCTTGTGCGAGGGTGCGATCTCTTTCCTCGAAGAACAGGGGACGTCGGAAGACCTCCTGGCGCCGAGGCGCAAGGCCGTCGAGAGCTTCGTGTCGGGCCGCTAGGTCTTCAGGAGAACCGCGCCGTGCCCGGTATGGTGTGGGCTTCGAGCTGGTAGTAGACCGGCAGGCAGCTTTCGTACACCTCTTGTAGCTCTTCTGGCAGCACCGGGTCCCTGCGCTCTGCCGGCTCTATACCGGTGCTCTCTTGCGCCTTGTCGTGCCACTCGTCCCACCTCTCCCACTCGGGCACCTCCGCAGGTTGCCACGATAGGTAGTCCGACCGGAACGGCACGCCCACGTGTTCGCAGTAGGCCGAGAGCACGCCCGCCGGGTTCTCGCTGAATGTCATCGCGTCCACGACCGCGACTTCCTCGCCCGCCTCTGTGGCGAGTCTGTAGAGTCGGTAGAGTTGCTCGTAGCCGGCCTCTTCGGGGGTGAAGTCGGGCCACATCTTGTACAGCGACGCTAGCACGTACTTTGGGTCCCGCACGATAAAGGTGTTGACGAAGCGCGAGACGAACTCCGGACTTAAGAGGGGCTTCGCATGATAGGCCATGTCCTTGACAAAGACACGCTTCTCCCGCGGCTGGAGGATTCTCCCCACCACCCGCTCGTAGTTGTACTCGGAGTTTGGCTGTTCGTCAGCGTAGCGGTCGCTGAGACGATCCGTGCTGTAGTAGTAGGAAGCGCTGAACGGCTCGTGGAAGACCTCGAAGTCGTCGCGCTCGACAAAATAGCGTTCAAAGGCCGTTGAGATCGAACGAGGCACGGCCCATAGGGCGATAGGTTTCTGGCTCATCACTCCTGCTTCTAGCCGTAGATCCGGGCTCGCAGCCTCTCGCGCACGGCGTCTACCGGGATGCGCTCCTGCTTCATCGTGTCCCGGTCGCGCACCGTAACCTGCCTGTCTTCCAGAGTGTCGAAGTCCACTGTGACACAGAAGGGCGTGCCGGCCTCGTCCTGGCGCCGGTAGCGGCGCCCGATTGCGCCAGAGTCGTCGTAGAAGACCCGGTACTCCCCCTTGAGCTCGTCGTAGAGGTTGCGCGCGACCTTCGCTACCGGCTCCTTTTTCGTGAGCGGGAGGACGGCGGCCTTTGTGGGGGCGAGACGTGGGTGGAGCTTGAGGACTACGCGCGTCTCGCCACGGACCTCTTCCTCGTTGTAGGCGTCCACCAAAAAGGCGAGCATCATCCGGTCGGGGCCGCCCGCTGGCTCGATGACGTAGGGGATGTAAGATTTGCCTGTCGCCTGATCGAAGTAGGTAAGGTTCTCGCCGGAGCGGGCGGCGTGCTGTTTGAGATCGTAGTCGGTGCGGTTGGCGATCCCTTCGAGTTCCGACCAGCCGCGGAACGGGAAGTAGTATTCGATATCCACGGTGCGTTTGGAGTAGTGAGAGAGCTTGTCCTTGGGGTGTTCGTAGCGGCGGAGGTTCTCCCCTTTCAGGCCGAGGGAAATGTACCAGTTCCAGCGCTCCTCAAGCCAGTACTCGAACCACTCCTCGTCCGCGCCAGGCTCGACAAAGTACTCGAGCTCCATCTGCTCAAACTCGCGGGTGCGGAAGATAAAGTTGCCCGGTGTGATCTCGTTCCGAAAGCTCTTGCCTACCTGTGCGATCCCGAACGGGATCTTTACCCGGCTCGTCTGCAATACGTTCTTGAAGTTGACGAACATCCCCTGCGCCGTCTCGGGCCGGAGGTAGGCGATGTTCTCAGGTCCCTTGACCGGCCCCGTGTACGTCTCGAACATCAGGTTAAAGGGTCTTACAGGAGCGAAATCCCGCCCGCCGTCCACCGGGTCCTTTATACGCTCGTCACGCCCTATAATCTCCGTGAGCTCTTCGGGGGAGAGGCCCTCGACCTCCATACCAGTTGCTTCCTCGATTAAATGATCAGCCCGGTAGCGGCGCTTAGAGGTGCGGCTCTCGACGAGCATGTCGTTGAAGCCCGAGAGGTGACCGGAGGCTTCCCAGACCTTCGGGTGCATGATGATAGCCGCGTCAAGCCCCACTACGTCGTCGCGCATGTGCACGTTGCGGCGCCACCACTCCTCTTTGATGTTCCGTTTCAGCTCGACGCCCAGAGGACCGTAGTCGTAGGAGGAGCGGATGCCGCCGTAGATCTCCGAACTCTGGTACACGAAACCCCGGCGCTTGCAGAAGGCCACTATCTTGTCCATCGTTACGGTCTGCGACACGAGTCCTCCGAACCACTCGAATGCGTGAAGCCTCCGCAATATTAGCAAAGTTGTCCCGGTACGGGACTGCGTTCTGCGCGGGGAGATGTTCCTCCTCTAAACTTCGTACTGCCGCGTGGAACAGAGAGAGGAGAACCGTGCCCGTCATACAGTGTGACATCCGCGAAGGGCGTAGCGGGGGAAAGCAGGCGATTGCAAAGATGATAACTCGGGTCGTACACGAGACCATAGGGGCTTCGGTAGAGTACATCTGTGTCATGATCCGGAAGACCCCCGGCTCCCATCACGCTAAAGCGGGCGAGCCGCTCGCAGACTACGAACCCGAGAGCTCTAAGCAAGACTAACTAGGAGTAGATCTCGCGATATAATCTCGCCCATGGAGATGCTCCTTGCCGCCGGAACCGGGATAGGCCTCTCCTCTGTCGCGGGAATCAGGGCCTACCTGCCGCTCGCCCTCGTCGGGCTCTTTGCGGCCCTCGGGCTCTTCGTGCTACCAGAGCCTCTGGGTATCCTGGGCAGCTGGGCGGTGGTGGGGGCGCTACTCGTTCTCGCGCTTCTTGAGTCGGTCCTGGACAAGGTCGCGTCTTTGGATCCGATACTGGATTACGTGCAGACACCCGTGCGCATCGCGTCTGGCGCCGTGCTCTTCTCGGCGGCGCTGGGGGCTGGGCTCGACGTTAGCGCTCTCCCCGAGCTCGCTATAGGTGCGGCGATCGCGGGGGTGGTCGCGGTATCGAAGATCATCTTGCGGCCTTCGGCCAAGGCAGTGGACGATTCCGCGGCGGGGGTTTCGACCTCCTTTCTCAGCCTCTTCGAGGACGCGCTGGCGCTTGTGGGGGGTGCGGTTGGGGTGTTCGTGCCGTTCTTGCCGCTCGCACTGGTCGCTTTCTTGCTATTCTTTTTCTTTCGGGTGAGGCGGCGCCGGAGCAGGAAATACAGCGGGCTCCGCATCCTCCGGGATTGAGTAACGAGGTCTCTAACGCGCTCCGTGGGGAGGGTGCAATGGACGAGCGGGAGATCACTATCGTCAAAGGGGGGCGAGAGACCCCGTTTTCACGCGGGATTCTAGCCCAGACCCTGGCCCAGGCGGGCGCCAAGATTGAGCTCGCCTACAGGATAGCGAGCGAGATCCGCGTCGAGCTTCTGGCGGAGGAGAGGTTTCTGGTCGAGGAGGAAGAGGTGCTCGCGCGCGTGCGGGCAAAGCTCCAGGTCACCGACGCTTTGATAGTCTCGCGCCTGGACAAGTGGCGTGTCCTGCGCGAGATGACCGAGCCGATAGTGGTGCTCATCGGGGGGGCCACTGGGGTCGGGACTAGCACGCTCGCTGCGGACGTTGCGCGTCGCCTGAACATTCAGAGCGTAATCGGGACTGACGCCATCCGCGAGGTCTTGCGGCACGCGGTAAGCCCGGACCTCCTGCCCATGCTCCACAAGAGCTCCTACGAGATAACACCGGAGGACATACGCGTCCCCGTAGATGACGGGGAGACGGTCCTCTTCGGCTACCGGACGCAGTCCTCGCAGGTCAGCGTGGGCGTGGAGGCGATAGTCGAGCGGGGCCTCAAAGAGGGGACGAACCTCGTCCTGGAAGGCGTGCACCTGGCCCCAGAGATCATCCTGAACCGCTATAAGGATCACCCGAACGTGTGCTCGCTGGTCGTCTACCTCTCGGACGAGGAGGCCCATCGCGCCCGGTTTCACGTGCGTGCCATCGGTACGGCGATGCGCCGCCCGGCCGAGGAGTACATCGCTCATATGAGAGAGATCCGCCAGATCCACGACTACATACTCGAGAGCGCGCGTCGCTCCGGTACCTACGCGGTCGAGAACCTCTCTATAGAGACGACCTCCGATGCCGCTATCGCCTTTATTATGGAGCGGGTCTACGGGATCGCGGAGAAGAAGACCGGTGGATACCGCTCGTCCTCGCTCCTGTTGGATGCCGACCGGACCAGATAAGCATCTCAGGGCGGCGCGCGGGAGGGGTCGGTGTCTCCGGCCCAAAGCAGTTAGAATACAGGGACTGGCCAGGAGGTGTTGCGTGGCATGGTGGACAAGCAGAAGATCAGAACCTTCGTACTCGGCGGGGTAGCCGGAGCCTTGGCGGGCATTCTGCTCACCCCCAAGTCCGGCAAGGAGCTTCGGGGCTCGATAGCAAACCGCGCGGGCGAGGCCCGTGAGCGGAGCCGCGAGACCTACTTTGAGGCCCAAGAGAGGGTTCAGGAACGCTTTGCGGAGGCCCGCGAACATGCCCCTCGCGGGGAAGAGGATCGCCCCATAAGAACCGTCGAAGATTCTCTCCCGAGGCTCGGTTCTCCCGATGCCGAACCGCTCATCGATTCGCCTGTGGCATCGCCCCCGGCTTCGTTCCCGCTACGCGAGGTTTCCCGGGGCGCACCGCAGGAGGTGACCCGGCCGGTCTCCGAGGAGGAGCCAGACCCGGAGGAGATCCGGCGGAAGATCCAGGAGACCCGCTCACGGCTGCGGGCGCGCCTTGAGACCCCTGAAGCCGAGGGATTGTCTGGAGAGCGCGATGGGTAGGTCGGAGAGCCACACTCGGCGGAGCAATGGGCCGTCGTAAGGTGCGTCCGGTGCCCTTTATCCCGACGGTCGAAGGGATTTGCGCCAGGGACGTCTCTGGCATTCGGGGCCTCGAGGCAACTATCTCCTACTGGACGGAGGGAGCGTACTCGGCCGAGGAGTGGTTCGCGGAGGTTTCGGCCTCGTGGGGCCCGCCAGGGCTCGTGATGCGCCGGGGAGAGGAGGTCTTGGGCTTTGCAGTGTACGGACCACCCGGGTACCTGTCCCGCGCCGGCCGGTATCCCGTAGGTCCTCTGGGCGAAGATACCGCCCTGCTCGCGCACCTGAGGGGCGACACGCGCACGCGCCGCCACCTCCTGGTACGAGTTATGCGCGATCTCCGGCTCTCGGGGGTTAGCGGGGTCGAGG
>JALZFP010000238.1 GCA_030861485.1 Actinomycetota bacterium
GGCCCAGTCCCCGGGTAAGGGCTCTAACTAAGAGCGGCACGCCAACGCCGGCTACGGCCAGGAACCCCAAAGATACGAAGGCCAGAGACGGCCCAAAGACGTAGAAGAGCAGGCAGGTGAGCAGGGAGACGATCACCGCGACTAAAACAGGGGAGACTACGCGCAGGTAGACGTTCTCTAGTTCATCAACGTCTTGAACGATTCGGGAGAGCAGATCTCCCGTCCGGTAGCGCAGCAGGCGGGCAGGAGCCAAGGGCTCCAGGCGAGCGTAGAACCAGGTCCTGAGGTCCGCCAGCAGCTTGAAGGTCAGGCTGTGGGAGACCATCCGCTCGGCGTAGCGGGCGGCGGCCCTCCCCACGCCGAAGAGGCGGACGAGGTAGATCGGGCCTGCCAGCGCGGCCAGGAGGGGCATCAGCGCGGCCGCCGAGATCACGTACGCCGCCGTCGCGAGCAACCCGACGTTGCCCACCACCGTTGCCACGCCTAAGAGGATAGCGAGCGACAGGTGAAGCCGGTGGGCTTTTAGGAACCGGACGAGCCGCAGGAGGACCCTCATACCGGTACGTCCCCATAAGCGTTTACGAGGCGCGCGTAGAGGCCGTCGCCCCGGATCAGCGCTTTGTGCGTGCCCGTCTCGGCCAGCTGACCGTCCTCGAGCACGACGATCCGATCGGCCTCGTACACGGTGTTGAGGCGGTGGGCGACGACGAGCACGGTGCGGCCCTGAGACAACCGTCGGAGCGCGCTCCGGATCAGGCGTTCGCTCTCCGGGTCGAGGCTCGACGTTGGCTCGTCCATGATCAGCAGCGGAGCATCCTTTAAGAAGGCGCGGGCGATGGCTACTCTTTGGGCCTCGCCCCCGCTCAAGCGTGCGCCACGCTCCCCCACGTCGGTGTCGTAGCCTTGCGGGAGTTCTCTTATGAACCTAGCCGCCCCTGCCATCTCCGCCGCGCTCTCGATCTCCTCCCGGCTCGCGTCGGGCCGGGCGATGCGGATGTTCTCCAGCACGCTCCCGTGGAAGAGGTGGGGACGCTGCGGCACCAGGGCAACGTTCTCCCTCCAGGCCTCCCGCGGCATCTGTGCGATCGGGAGGCCGTTGGTGGTGATCTTGCCCCTCTCTGGCTCCAGAAACCGCAGGAGGAGGTTCACCAGCGTGCTCTTCCCCGAGCCGCTGCGCCCAACGAGGGCGGTGTGGCTGCCCGCCGGCAAGGTGAGCGTGAGGCCAGAGAGCGCCTCGTGTTCACTCCCCGGGTAGGTGTACCCGAGAGCGCTGAGCTGGATCTCCGGGGCTCTCGAAAACTGCATGGGGGCTTTCGCTTCGTCGCGATCCGGTACGGGAGTGTTGAGGATCTCAAGGATGCGTATGGCTGCAGCTTTACCCTCCATCCCGGCGTGGCGATGAGTGCCGAGCTCTCGCAGCGGCTTGTAGAACTCCGGCGCGAGCAGCAGTACCAGAAAAGCCACCTCGAACGGCATGTCTCCAGATACGAGCCGTACCCCCAGCGACACGGCGACGAGCGCTATGGCCATCGCCGTCATGAACTCCAGAACGAACCCGGAGATGAACGCGTAACGCAGCACCTTCATCGTCCGCTCCCGGAATTCCTCGCTCGCGCTAGACACCTTCTCGCGTTCCTCGGCGCTGCGCCCGAAGATCTTGAGGGTCGGCAGGCCTTGCAGGGCGTCTACGAAGCTCGCCCCCAGGCGCGAGAGGGCAGACCACTGCCGCTGGAGGTGCTCCTCGGCGTAGCTCCCCACCAGGACCATCAGGACCGGTATAACAGGGGCGGTCACCAAGAGCAGCACCGAGCTTGCCCAGTCCAGCGGCAGCACGTACAGGCCGATCAGGAGGGGGACAAACACGCTCAAGAACACCTGCGGCAGGTAGCGACTGAAGTACGCCTCAAGCTTCTCCACGCCCTCGGTCGCGGTTATGGCGAGTTCGCCGGTACGCTCGCCCCTCGTATATGCGGGGCCCAGCCGCAGAACATGGCGGAGGAGCCGCTCCCGCAGCTCGGACTTCACCCGAATGGCCCCCTGCTGGGCGGTGATCTCGCGCAGCCACAACAGCCCCGCCCGCACGACCACAGCACCCAGCAGGGAGAGGAGTAGTGTCTCTACTTCATAGAGGTTCGCGCCGTAGAGAAACACCAGGTCCACCACCTTGCTCAGGAAGACCATCTGAACGATGGTAGCCACCGCCACGAGAACCCCCAGCACCACGGTCGTACCCAAGGAGATGCGTGCGGACCCTATCCGCCGGAGGAGCTCTTTGTCCACGAGAGGCGCCCGGACCTAGTAGCCTTCGTCTTCCAGGCGCACCTTGCCCCGGAAGAGCCGATAGATCAGAACGAAGTAAACGGCAGCGAGCACCATACCGATGCTCCACCAGACGAGGCCGACGCCGAGGCCGTACGGGGAGCCCGAGGCGTTGTAGATAGTTAGGCTATTCGCCGGATCAACAGCAGGCAAAACCTCGGGGTAGACGGCGAAGACGGTGCTGGTCAGCATGCCGAGGATGTAGGCGCTAGACGAGAGGAAGGCCGCCTTGTCCCGTCCCTTGAAGTTGAAGTAGCCCATACCGGCGAGGCCACCGAGGGCCAGGGCCGGTAGCACTACGCCCCACGGGCGTTCGGCGAAGTCGGAGAGCATCGCGGGGCGCAGGTAGAAGGTCGATACCGTGGTGAGCGTGGTGAGGAGTATGGTTGCAATCCAGCCGACCCGGGCGAAGCGTCGGGCGCGGGTGTTGAGCTCGTGTTCGGTCTTTACGGCCACGAAGTTGGCGCCGTGGGTCACGAGGGTCGAGAGGGCTAGGAGGCCGGTCAGTATCGTGTACCAGTCGAGTATGCCGGGGTTGGGGTTGGTTGGGCTGAAGTTGGTCCACAGCGGCTGGAAGAAGTAGCCGTCTTCGGCCACGGGGACGCCTCGTACGACGTTGCCCAGGGCGGCGCCGAAGAAGATCACGAGCAGCGCGCTGCCGAAAAAGAAGGCCGCGTCCCAGAACGAGGCCCAGAGTGGGTCCTTCAGGTGCGAGCGCAACTCTATGGAGAGCCCCCGAATCATCAGGAGCCACAGGACCATTATCAGCGGCAGGTAGAAGCCGCTAAAGCTTGAGGCGTAGAGCTGCGGGAAGGCGAAGAACAGCGTACCTCCCGCGGCGATCAGCCAAACCTCGTTGCCGTCCCACACCGGCCCGATGGCCCGTATGATCATCCGCCGCTCGTCGTCGTTTCTGGCGACGAAGGGGTGGATAGCCCCCGCGCCGAGATCGAAGCCGTCGAGAAGGACGTACATGGCGATCATAAACGCCACCGCCACAAACCAGAACGTCTCCATTTTTTCTGCTCCTCCCTGTACTTAGGCGGGCTGCCCGCCGCTCTGCCCCTCGGTCAGCTCCGGCTCCTCCGACTCTGCCTCCGGACCGTGGGCTACCTCGCGCACCATCAGCAGGATGTACAGGAGGCCCATGATCAGGTACATCCCGGCGAACCCAATAAGGGTGAAGAGCACGTTCCCGGAGGAGATGTTGGGTGACACCCCTTCGGAGGTGCGCATAAGGCCGTACACGAGCCAGGGTTGGCGCCCCAACTCGGTGGTGAGCCAACCGGCGATGTTGGCGATAAACGGGAATGGCATGGCTAGCATCAGGATCCAGAGCATCCACCGGGACTCAAAGAGCCTGCGCCGCCACAAAAGGAAGGTCGCGAGCACCGTGATCGCGATGAAGATGGTCCCCAGCCCCACCATTACGTGATAGCTGTAGTAGAGGAGCGGGATGTTGTCTGGCCAGTCCTCTTCGGGGAAGGCTTCGAGGCCGGCGACCTCGGCGTTCCAGTTCTGGTAGATCAGGTAGCTCAAAGAGCGTGGGATGACGATAGGGTTGTCTATACGCCTGTTCTCCACGTCGGGCTGACCGATGAGGACCACGCCGGCCTGTCTCTCGGACTCGAAGAGCCCCTCCATCGCGGCGAGGGCGACCGGCTGCTTCTCGGCGACCTGTTCGCTGGAGAGGTGCCCGCTCGGGAAGAGCATCCAGAGGCTCGCGATCACGGCCGCTATAAGACCGACGCGGACGAAGATGCGACCGTACTCCTCGTGCCGGCGGGCCAGTAGGTAATATGCCCCAAGCCCCGTCATCACAAAGGCGGCGGTGACGACCGTCCCGCCCTGGTTGTGTATGAATTGGGCCAACAGCCAGGGGTTCAAGAGGACCGCCCAGTAGTTTTCCAGGGCTATGCCACCGTCGGGGAGCGTCTCGTAGCCCACAGGATTGAGCATCCAGGCACTGGTGGCTAGGATAAAGTAGGCGGAAGCCCAGGTTCCCAAAAAGACCATAAGCGACGAGAACCAGTGCACCCTCTGCCCGAACCTTCGCTCGCCGAAGAGGAACAGCCCCACAAAGGCCGACTCCAGGAAAAAGGCGAACGCCCCCTCCATCGCCAAAGTCTGGGCGATTATGTCCCCGCTAAAGGCGGAGAATACGGCCCAGTTCGTCCCGAACTGGAACTCCATCGGGATGCCGGTAACGACCCCCATGACGAAGGTTACCGCGAAGATCTTGCCCCAGAACCGCGCACCCTTGTTGTAGAGCTCGTTCCGGTTGCGCATGTAGGCGCTCTTCAGAACAAAGACAAGCATCGCCAGTCCCATGGTGAGCGCGGGGAAGAGGTAATGATAGACGATGGTGAAGGCGAACTGCCAGCGGGATATGAGTAAGGGATCGTCCAAAGCCTACCTCCCAGGAAACCGTTCGCATACTAGGGCCAGAAAGAGGCCGCTTGCTTTGTGCAGTGTACAGGACCAACAACGGCGGTATTGAGCAGATTTGACTATTTCTGCACCGTTTCGAGCAGCAGTTGGTGGTGAAGGTCACAACGCCGTAATGATCAGCCAGGTTGACTAGGAAGTCTGCGGGGTACGCCCGCCCGGTCTTAAAGCCGCGAGGTAGGCTGCGTATCCACACTCTACGCGATATCTTCAGTCAGAATTTATAATAGGAGGATACCCTATGACTCAGACTCCAGACCTGCCGAAAGAGATACTCAAAGACCTGAGCACGATCGAGCGGACGCTCTGGGAGAACAACGCACAGATCTACCACGACAGGTACTCTCCTGAGGCGGTACTGATCTTTCCCAGTGTTGGCCGCATCGACCGTGAGACAGCTGTAGCGGCTATTCGGCAAGAGAATGCCGAGGGCCGCGCTTGGGCGGAGGTGCGCTTCGATGATGTTGAAGGCCAGTGGATTACGACCGACGCTGCTGCGCTGATTACCTACATGGCGACGGCTCGCTGGAACTACGAGTCGACC
>JALZFP010000291.1 GCA_030861485.1 Actinomycetota bacterium
GGCGTAACCGGTGGCCTTAGCAGGACGGCTAGCTGAAATTCTTTGAACGACCCCACTGTAACAGAGGCACGAGGCCCGCTCATAAGCACCACAGGACCTATCGGACCGGGCGGCGGCACATAGCAAAGGTCTACTTTGCCGAGAGAGAAGTAGGGACGTGTCGCCCGGTTACACGGTGTTTTGCCAAAAGGTGTACATCAAAGCAAGATCTGCGTCGGAGCGGCTTGCTCCTCAGGGATGTCCGCCCTGTGATGTTACTCGGGTGTGTTCGCTTCGAGCAGGCGTGGCACCGCTCCGACTATGCGCCGGAATGCCCTAAGCGAGGCCAGCAACTCCTCAGAGAGGATGTCCCTCGTTATGAAGACGACGCGTGAGCAGCGGTCCTCGTCGGGCCACTTTTCGAGGTGGTCCGGGGGGTGTATGACATGCTGGACGCCGTTGAGCAGGACGGGCCCTGCTTCTCCGACGTCGAGAAGGCCCTTCACGCGCAAGACATCCTTGCCTCGGGCGTAAAGCAGCATACTGAACCAGACCCCAAAGGCCGCCCAGTCTACGGGGCCGTCGAAGGTCAAAGAGGTCGAATGCGTCCGGGATATGTGGCGAGCGTTTCCGTTCCCCGGCCCAGGGTTTTCGGGGGGAAGCTTGCACACGTCTGCACCGTTGCGAGATCCGAGCGGAGACCAGTCGGCCGTGAGGAAGAGATCGATAGGATCCACCTCCCCGAAGGAGGCCTCGACGATGCTGGCGGAGGGGTTGGTACCGCCGAGCCTGCTGCGTAGGACGTTGGTCACAACTGCTTTTGCCATATCCGTTTTGGTCAGAACGACCACATCAGCCGCAGCAACTTGCTTAGTAGACTCGGGGTTGCGATCGAGGTACGTCTCCGCGTTGAGGGCATCGACCGTGCAGATCACGCGGTCAACGTAATAGTGGTGCTGCAAAACAGGGTGGGCAAAGACGGTGAAGAGGATGGGAGCAGGGTCTGCGAGACCAGTCGTCTCGACGACCACCCGGTCCAGTGCCGGTATTACGCCCCTCGCTTCCTCCTCCAAGAGCTCCAGAAGCGCGTCCACGAGATCCTCACGTGTGGTGCAACACACGCATCCGTTCTCGAGGAGAACCGTCTTCTCTTCGGCGCGCCTTAGGAGGTGGTGGTCGAGGCCCACCTTGCCGAACTCGTTGACGAGGACGGCCGTATTAGCTAGAGACGGCGCCGAGAGTACCCTCGAAAGAAGGGTGGTCTTGCCACTCCCGAGGAAGCCCGTTACAACCGTTACCGGCTTCTTAGCCGCTTTGGCCCCCGTTAACCGATACCTCATTGCGCGACGCTTCGTGCAGCGTCGCCTGCAGGGCAGGGTCGAGTGGGTCGAGCGGCCGGCCGGTGAGCCTTTGCGCTGCGGGCCACAGGGAGCCTAGATCCTGCACCAACACGGAGCGTCCCTTCTTGTTCCGCAGGAGGTACTTGCTCCCAGCCCAGTCGCTGACCCGAAGGCCGTAGTGGCGCAGCACCTCGTTCATCACCTTCGCGCGGTGGAAGCGGTCGCGGCGCCGGAAGCGGTGGTATTCGCCGTGCTCTCCGGTAGGCTCGGACGCACGGGCCCTGTCCTCGATGTGCCGCTCTGTCCAGTGGAGCTGGGAGACGAACTCTCTGCAAAGCACGCACATAAGCTCTAAGGGTGCTCTAGGCTCTGTACCCTGGCCGGTTGCCCCCGAGGTTGGCGGCGGGCGAAGTCATCGGCGATCTCCTCGAATGTCATCCACTCTACGCCGGGGTGACGGTTTATGTAGTCTATCAAGCGCTCCAGCATGAGGAGGTTCTGTGGCCTGCCCGAGACGTCCGGGTGGATGGTGAGGCCATACACCGCATAGTCCATCTCGCGGTAAACCCAGTCGAACTGGTCGCGCCATAGGTCTTCGATGTCCCGCGGGTTCATAAAGCCGTGGCTATTCGGGGCGTTCTTGATGAACATCATCGGCGGCAGGTCGTCCAGGTACCAGTTCGGGGGGACCTTTATCAAGTCTATCTCCTCACCACGCTCCAACGGCTTCATCCATTCGCTCGCAGGCTGCGAGTAGTCAACCTTGGTCCACGTGTCGCCCTTGCGGGCGTAGTAAGGGGTAAAGTCGTTGTGCTGCAACGAGCGGTCGTACTTGTACTCGTACTCGAGCAGGATCTCGTTTGTGGCGTCCGACGGCTCCCACCACGGCGCTGAGTTGCCAACTGGTCTCCTGCCGGTGAGGTTCTCGACCAGCTCTACGCACCTCTCGATAACGTCCCTCTCCTGCTGCGGCGTCATCTCCACCGGGTTCTCGTGCGAGTAGCCGTGGGTGCCAATCTCGTGCCCGGCGTCCACGATCGCCTTGCACTGCTCGGGGAAGGTTTCTATGGAGTGCCCGGGTACCATCCACGTGCTCTTGATGTCGTACTTCTCGAAGAGCTGCAAGAGTCGTGGCGTGCCGACCTCACCGGCGAACATGCCCCGCGAGATGTCGTCGGGCGAGTCCTCCCCGCCATAAGAGCCAAGCCAACCGGCCACAGCATCAAGGTCAACAGCAAAGGCGCAGAAAATCTCTTTCTCGGCCATTTTCCACCTTTCACCCTTTCCTCTAACCAAGAGGATTGTACAGTACCCATGCTTGCTCACTCAAAGAAATGAACTACCTCCACGGGCTGTCCTTACCTCCCCTACATTGAACGACGGCCTAGTCGCCGGTAGTATGGACGGCCAAGAGATTCCGAACCTAAGGTGTAAGGTGGCCCTTCCTGCAGTAGCTGTATACTCTCTGGGCGGCACCATTTCTGCTACCCAAATGGGCGGCTCCGGGGTCGAGCCCTCGCTGACCGGTGAGGCGCTAGTCGAGGACGTGCCCGAGATAGCGGAGGTTGCCGAGGTTTCAGCCGAGTCTTTTAGGCAGGTGCCTGGTTCGGAGCTGACCCTTGATGATCTGATCGAGCTCTCCGCGGAGATCAAAAGCCGCATCGACGAGGGCTCCAAGGGCGTTGTGGTGACTCAGGGGACCGACACCATAGAAGAGACAGCCTTTGTTCTGGATCTTCTCGTGGACACGCATGCCCCGGTAGTTGTGACGGGCGCAATGCGTAACCCGACTCTTCCGGGGGCCGAGGGCCCGGCTAACCTCCTGGCCTCCGTGCAGGTCGCGGTCAGCGAGGCGGTCCGCGGGGTTGGCACGGTGGTCGTCCTGAACGACGAGATCCACGCCGCCCGCTTCGTTCAGAAAACCCATACGTCAAACCCCGCGACCTTTCGCTCCCCGCTCACCGGACCGATAGGTTGGATCGCCGAAGGCAACGTGAGGGTCGCCACTCGTCCCGTAAGGCACCGTCACATCACCCTCCCAGAGGAAACCCAAAGCCGTCATGTTGCCCTCTACACAGTCTCCCTCGGGGACGACGGACGCCTGCTTTCAACTATCGGGCAGTCAGGGTACGAGGGGCTTGTAATCGAAGCTTTCGGCGCCGGACACGTACCTTCGGTGATGGCCGAGCCTTTAGGCAATCTTGCCGGAGAGATGCCGGTAGTCCTTGCGTCGCGCACCGGTGGTGGGGAGGTTCTACGGAACACCTACGGCTTTACCGGCTCGGAGACGGACCTACTGGAACGCGGTCTCATCAACGCGGGGATGCTCGACGGCCCCAAGGCGCGCCTCTTCCTCTCCCTGATGCTCCGATCTGGCGCAGGCAAACAAGAGGTCGCCGGGGCGTTAGACTGCTTGCTCGGTGGCTGACCGAACACTGTCTGGCAACGCCCCTTGGAACCAGGCGCACAGCGGACGCCTCATATACTTCTCCCCGCACTTCTCGACGTCGGCGGCGCGGAGACCACACAAGCTCAAGCGGCCTAAGGTTCCTAAACTTAGAACGTTTTCAGAAACACGCCCCCACTCGGCCTCTAGCCTAGCGAGTCGGCGGCCTTTCATACCACAACGCCACCACAGCCCCTTATCTCCTCCTGTCCCCCGATATAACCCTGCGTCTTTAAGGGGGACGGCCTACAGACCAAAAGGTCGCAGGTTCGAGTCCTGCCAAGCGCACTCCTGAAAATCGTGAATAGCTCCTTCTAGTAGCAACTACTTATGGCACACTCGTAACCTTAAACCAAATGTACGCAGCGGCGCTCCTCGTAGTCCGCCGCTACAGGGCGTATACGCCCCCTCCTGCCTACAAGGCTTTGCGAATGTCTATAATGCTTCCTGCTCCTCACAGATGTCATGAGATATTGGCCTAACCTTTACATAACGCTTACCAAACCTTGCGGAGCCCTTACACAAGCATGAAACACTAACGGAGACACTACGGCAGTCCATGCAGAAGGGATATATCTTGAATCAAACCACGGGAGAGCCATGTCAGATGTGCATCGAAACAGACCATCCCTGCCCACGCCCAGCGACGAGAGAGCTCTAGAGCATTCCCTTGTGCGAGCCGTGCACCCGCGGGCAGGAGGCGTACTTTTCAGTAGGAGATCTCATGCGGGAGCTAGCGGTAGGAGGAACGAAACGATCTCGCGGCTTCCGCGAAGAGCTACTCACTGAGGGGTCGTACTGGGCTCATCAGGAGCGCGCCGAGCACGTTGCCGCAACGGAGAAGAGCCTGGAGATGGTGAGGCGGTAATGACGAAACGCACGGGGCGCTCCACGAGCAGAGAAGAGTGCTGGGAGAGGCGCAGGAGCCATTACACAGAAAGGAGCTATCCTTGAAGAAGACGTTAGCGACGAGCCTAGTGGTCTGGGTAGTGCTGCTGATGATAGCGTCGCTAGCAGCACCGGCGGTGCTCGCCGACGAGGCTGGCAGTGAGGGCAAGAAGATGCCCGGATGGCCGCTCCGCTGGAAGGCAACCTCACCCGCCATCCACGAAGGGGATCGATACACCCTCCTTATGAGGAACAATACCGAGGAGGATCAGGAGGCTCAGGTTCGCACGGTCATCATGGACCACAGGAACCACACCAATACGGACGTTATAGACGAGCAGCTAGAGCTTGCGCCAGGCGAAGAACGTGAGTTCACGGCGATCAACGACTACGGCGCCGCCAACCACTTCAACACGATCATAGGTAGCGAAACTGAGGACCTCGATCTGGCCGTGAGCGTGGCCGACCCTGAAGGCACAGAGACGGCTCGATTTAACGATAAGGCGTTCCTGATCCAGGAAGGTAAGGGAGCCAATGGCAACGGCGCCAAGGCTAAAGCCAAGGCTGAAGCCGAGGCTGAAGGGCACACCCACGGCGAGGGATTTGCCACCTCTTTGCCCACCGCTCTCTGGGATTCAGCGCGCCTGTCACCGCTGTCCCTCGGGGTCTTTGCAGTAGCAGGGTTCGGTCTGTACGCGGCTCGCCGCCGGTGGGCGCTGGGTGATACCGGCAGGCTCACCGGGCCGTTTCTCCTACCACCCGCATGGAAGGCGGCGGCGGTAGGCGGGCTCGCCCTCAGCGCCGCCCTTCACATCGGTCTCGCTCCCGCACACTTCGAGGAGGCGTTCGTCCAGGGAGCCTTCTTCTGTGCAGCAGGTGTTATCGCTGCGATCGTGGCTGCAGGCATCCTGGTGTGGCCCTCGCGACTGTTGTATCTGGCTGGGGTGGGGATATCGCTGGCGCTGGTGGTGCTCTGGGCGGTCTTTCAGCTCGTGCCCCCGCCCGGCTCGGAAACGGCAGAAGCCATCGATCTCGTGGGGCTGCTCACCAAAGCAACGGAGCTGGTAGCCGCAATAGGTTGCACCGTACTGTGGTTCCGGAGCCGTCATACCCACCATCCCTGGACTACGAACCCTTAGCGTCGTAGTAGTTCTCAAACCCACCTAGCGTATGAATCTTGGATCTGCCACAACAGAAGGATGGCAAAGGACTACGAAAGGCTGTGCGCAACTAGCGAAGCGTTCGTATACGCTGCCATGACTCGCCTTATAGTGAGGCGGTTAGCTCGCCATTGAGGCTGTTTCATACAGTCTCAGAAGGGGTGTTCTAAGAAGTTGGCTCCTCTCTCAAACTTAAAGTTCCAAAAATACGTAGTTTGGGATGCGCTACACCTCGCCGGTTGGCATCATGTTCTTAGTAGGGGAAGGGCACCCCGCTGGGCTTCTCTAGCGGGAGAAAGGAGAGAAGCCGTGCGATTCGGCATCGAAGTGCCACAGGATGCGCCGTTCCCTGCCCTCGTCGAGCGCTGGCACCGAGTGGAAGAGTTGGGGTTCGATCATTTGTGGGTCGCCGACCACTCGGCCGACACCCGCACCGACCACTCGGGAGACTACCGCAACCTCGATGGGACGTGGTTCGACGGCTGGACGGTCCTAGCTATTATGGCCAAGGAGACTACACGCATCAGGATCGGTACCCTGGTGAGCAACCCCGTCCTTCGGCCTCCCGCCCTGCTCGCCAAGGAGGCGCTCACTGTCGACCACCTATCCGGGGGTAGGCTAGAGCTGGGCATCGGCACGGGTATCGAGCCCCTCGACCACGCGACGATGGGGAGTGACTACTGGTTCCCAGACGAGCGGGTCGCACGCTTCTCCGAGTACGTTGAAGTGGCCGACGGGCTGCTGCGCAATCCGAGCCGCGCCTACGCCTTTGAGGGCCGCTTGGCCTAGGCATGGACGAGATCTTGGAGGCCACGCGCCGATAGAACGACCGGCTCGACGAGATGTGCGTCGCCTTCGGGCGAGATCTTACCGAGCTACGCCGTTCGCTTTTCCTAGTCGGTGTCCTGGACGCTTGGGCGTCGCCCGACGCGGTGGAGAGGATCGTGGGGCGGTTCGGCGAGATCGGCATCGGCGAGTTCGTCCTCTTCTGGCCGCCCGACGAACGTCTCAATCTGCTCGAGCAGGTCGCCAGCGAGGTGATCCCCGCCCTGAGAACGGGCCTGTTGCCCTAAATATATACGGAGTCGAGATGGCCTGAAAAAGAAGCATGTTGGTATCTCTTGGGACCACACTACGGTCGTCTCTAAAGCTTTTCAGACAGTCTCTCTCGGCATTTCGTGAATAGACCTGATCGGTGTGCCAGGCTTCGCCCTGTGCCATTCTTCCATTGTCACGAGTAGCTCGCCTCAGAGTACAGGAGCCCAACTGCACATAGTGCGCATCGAACACCCAGTCCCCGACTACGACGCCTGGAAGGAAGCCTTCGACAGCGATCCGATCAGCCGTGGGTAGTCAGGAGTGCGTCGCTACCGGATTCTCCGACCGACCGATGATCCAAACTACTCATGATCGATCTAGAGTTCGACAGTGCAAGCGAGGCCGAGGCCGTTCACAGTGCGCTGCGCGAGCTGTGGAGTCGGGTGGAGGTGATGCATAGCCCGCAAGCACGGATCGTCGAGGCCGTGTAGAGCAGAGAGTACTAACTCCTATTGCGGTCCTGGCCTTCCTCTTGTCTGCG
>JALZFP010000293.1 GCA_030861485.1 Actinomycetota bacterium
AAGGCCCGGCCCCGAAGACCCGGTGGACCTCGATGTGCTGTGGCAGCGTTACAAACGGGGCGAGATCTCTTGGGACGACTACCTCCGGGGCGAGGTCGAGGGGGTACGGGGGTTGGTCGGTACGAGGGCGGAGCCACCAAAGGCGGAGTCGTTTGAGAGATCGTTTGAGGAATCCACCTCGGACGACTCCCCATTCTCCTAGGCCGGTCCCGCTTCTCGATGGTGCTCCGCCCCGTCTTCTGTCGTCGCTTCTCCGCTCGTGGGCTTTCGGTCAGCACTTCGAAGTCAACCCACGCCGCTGATTACAAAGGTCCTTTCTCACCGTTTTCTCATCGTTCTCTTAGCTCCGCCTTAGGAGCGGGCTGCATGCTTGCTGGGGTAGCTTTCTCGCCCAAAGAAAGCTACTCTGGTCGGGCTCGCAGCAACACAACTATGTGTACAATCATTTCCGACCAGGCTGCCTATCCGCCGGGGTTTCTGTGCCCCGGCACCTCTTTCGGTCGAGGTAACCGTCTACAAAGAACGATTGTCCCGTTCCCCGAGCGATGGAGGCTGGGCTACGCGCTTGCGGGCAGCCTGTGCCCAAAAGGAGCTAGCGGTAGAATACGAAGCAGGTACGAGGAGGAAAGATGAAACCTGGGACGCGTATTCTCATTGTGGAAGACGACAGCTCCATAGCTCGGCTTGTCCAGCTCGAGTTGGAGCACCGGGGCTTGAGGGTGAGGTGCGCCCCTGACGGGCCGACGGGACTGAAAGCCGCAGGGGAGTTCGGTCCGGCGGCGATCGTCTTGGACATCATGTTGCCAGGTATGGACGGGATCGGCGTGATGAAGAAGCTCAGGCAGGAGGGCAACAAGGTGCCGATCATCATGCTTACTGCCCGCGACACCCCAGCTGATAAGGTTCACAGCCTCGACTTGGGTGCAGATGACTACCTCACCAAGCCCTTCAACACGGAGGAGCTTTTGGCCCGGCTGAGGGCGCTCTTGCGTCGAGCAGAAGCAGACGAGGTGCTGAGGGTGACGGATCTGGAGATCGACACGGCGACCCGGGAGGTCAGGCGCGGTGACCGCAAGGTGGAGAACCTGACCGCTAGAGAGTACGAACTTCTCGAGTTCATGGCCCGCAACCCCCGCAGGGTACTCTCTCGGGACCTCTTGCTCTCGCGGGTGTGGGAGCAGGAGTTCGGCGTCGAGACCAACGTAGTGGACGTTTATATAGGGTACCTGCGTAAGAAGATAGACGGCCTGGGTGAGACCCCGCTTATTCAAACTATACGCGGGGTTGGCTACGCTCTGAGAGAGCCTTAAAGGGGGTAGACGGGCCTTTTGCCTATCCGGTGGCGCCTCACCGTCTTAAACGCTCTGGTCATAGGAGCCGTCCTACTGGCGCTAGGCCTTGCGCTGTTCTTGCTTTTGCGTAGCATCTTGCTCTCCGGGATCGAAAACGACGCCCGCGATCGGGCGCTCGCCGCCGCCCAAACCGTGGAGTCCGGCGAAGACCTCGGCTCCGACGAGGCCGAGCGGCTGAGCCTAGGTGGCGTGTTCGTCGTCGTCCGCGACGAGCAGGGAAACATCGTAGACCAGTCGGTGGGTTCTGTACCCCGCGAGGAGATCCAAGATCCTATTTGGTCCCGCGCGCTAGAGACCGGACAGCCCGCCGGGGGTACGGCCAGCTACTCGCCGTCGGCTCCGGACTACGTCTACGCCGTACCGGTGGATCCGCCTGAGAGCTCGGCTCGCGTGGTGGAGGCAGGCCGGTCCTACGAGCCGGCGACGCAGGCCCTCGAAAGTTTAGCCACCGTTCTGATCGGCGGCATCATCGTTGCCATCCTGCTGTCCGTCGGCGGTGCGTACCTGTTGGCCCGTGCTGCCCTGTCGCCCGTAGGTGCGGTCGTTCGCTCCGCCAGGCGAATCACCGAGAGCGACCTCTCCAAGCGCCTACCGGTCGCCCGCCCGAAGGATGAGATCGGCCGCCTAACGACCACTATAAACGAGCTCCTCGGCCGCTTGGAAGCCGCGTTCGCCCGCCAAGAGGAGGCTCTCTCGCGCCAGCGTCGCTTCGTCGCCGACGCGAGTCACGAGCTCAGGACTCCCCTCACCTCCATAGCCGGCTACGCCCGGATGCTCAAGGATTGGGGTCTCGAAGACCCCAAAACCGCCCGGGAGGGGGTGGCGGCGATCTTGGAGGAGTCGGAGCGTATGGGAGGGCTCGTAGAGGACCTCCTCGCTTTAGCCCGCGGCGACGCGGGAGCGCCTCTGCAGCTGACCTCCGAAGATCTTAATGTCATCGCCACCGACGCGGTCAGAGCAGCCCGGGCCTCAGCGGACGATAAGGTGACGGTTGAGTACACGGCTGCGCAGGAGCCGGTCGAGGCATTGTTCGACCGAGCCCGTATCCGCCAGGTTGCGTCCATCCTTCTAGATAACGCGGTAAAGTACACTCCGGAGGGAGGCAGTGTCGCGGTGAGCGTGGAACGGGAGAACGGCTGGGCTCGGCTAGAGGTCTCGGACACGGGTCTCGGGATACCGGAGGAGGAGCTCCCGCTGGTGTTCGAGCGCTTCCACCGGGCGGATCCGGCGCGCACTCAGGGTAGTCTACAAAGCGGGGTGGGGCTCGGCCTGAGTATAGCCCGCCAGATCGCCAGGGCTCACGGGGGCGAGGTCGAAGCCGAGAGCGAGCCCGGGGAAGGCTCTACCTTTGTCTTACGAATACCTCGGGACGGACCCCCGCGCTAGCACCGACGATCGGCAACCCCGCGATACCTCTAGCCGGCCTTCGATCTTTCGAAAGAAGAGCAGATTCTAACCGTCATCTTACCGCTCTCTCAACATCCTCTTAGCGTGCAGCGAGACACTTGGGCCGGAAGATCGCTCGGGGGCGACATAGCCAATAGGAGGATCGAATGCACAAAAGGAAGGCTACTACTACCGGTGCCA
>JALZFP010000318.1 GCA_030861485.1 Actinomycetota bacterium
ACCAGCGCGAGGGCGACGGGAGGGTGTGGAAGTGCACGCTCTGCTACGACAGGGAGAAGGATGGGCTCGAGCCCGCTTGCGCCCAGGCGTGCCCGACGGATTCGATCCAGTACGGGCCTTTGGATGAGTTGCGCGAGAAAGCCAACGGGCGCCTGGAGATGCTCGTGGAGGCTGGAGTCAGCGACGCCAGGCTCTACGGGGCCAACGAGGAAGAGTACGGCATGGGTGCCTTCTTCCTGCTGCTGGACGACCCCGAGGTTTACGGCTTACCTCCTGATCCTGAGGTGGTCACCCGCAAGTTCGAGAGTTTGTGGCGACCGGCGGCCGTCGCCGCCGGCGCCCTGGCCGCAGGGGTGCTAGCGGCGTTTATCGGGGGTAGCAGATGAGCGAGCAGCGAAGGGAGCCACGGCCACAAGTCTCGGTGACCCAACAGGGTGGCAGCCCGGATGGGCGGGGTGAGGTTCGTATGGTGCCCGAGGAGGAGGTTCGCTCTTACTACGGCCGGGCGGTCCTCAAGGAGCCGGTGTGGAGCCGGGAGATCCCATGGTACTTTTTTGCCGGGGGCCTCGCGGGCGCCTCTTCGAACCTCGCCCTGGTGGCCCGCCGGACCGGGAACGACACACTTGCTAGGAGGGCCCGCATCGCTGCTGTGGGAGGTGCCGCGGTAAGCCCGGTGCTCTTGATCATGGACCTGGGGAAACCGGAGCGCTTCTACAACATGCTCAGGGTCTTCAAGCCCACCTCCCCTATGAGCGTGGGCACGTGGGTCTTGAGCGCCTTCGGCTCGACCACGGGACTCGCGGCGGCACACGACCTGCTCGGGATCTTCCCGCGCCTGGGGCGCTTCGCGGAAGCGGCGTCCGCCCTGCTCGGGCTACCTTTAGCGACCTACACCGCGGTGCTTATCGCCGACACCTCCGTGCCGGTGTGGCACGAGGCTCGCCGCGAGCTGCCGCTCGTTTTCGCCGCGAGTTCGGCGGCCACGGCGGGGGCCGCCGCTGCGATCCTTACGCCCCTTGAGGATGCAGGTCCCGCGCGCCGCCTGGCGGTCGGCGGGGCACTGCTCGAGATCGGGGCGGTAGAAGTTATGAAGCGCCGTCTCGGCGACTTTCTTGCCGAACCCTACGAGGGCGGCGAGCCTGGGCGCTTCGACAAGCTAGCCAAGGCCCTCTCGGGCGTCGGGGCGGCCGTGACGGCCTTCGCCGGCCACAAGCAGCGGATGGCGGCGGTCGCCGGCGGGGCCCTCGTACTCGCGGGTGCTGCTTTCGAGCGCTGGTCGATCTTTAAGGCCGGGTTCCTGTCGGCGGGCGACCCCAAGTACACGGTGATGCCGCAGCGCGAACGCCTGCGTGAGCGCGACGGTGCGTAGAGGGTGAGCACTAGTAGCTCCGAAGGCAGCGCGGCGCAAAACTGCCGGAGCGGGTTGGGTGCGCTGTCGTGGTACGTCGGGGGACTCGGAGTCGGCACCGGCTGTGGGCTGATCCGAGCGAGCCTGGGAGGTGGCTCTAAACCGCGCGCCGGTATCGTTCTCGCCCTCGCGGCGATGGCCGGTTGCGACGTTCCAGCGACCGCGCTGGGTGTGACAGATCCGAGAAGGTGGAGCCTCAGCAGCTCATCTCCGATACCGTTTCTCACCTCGCCTATGGCCAACCATAGCGGCGGTTGCCCGTGATGCTCTCATCAGCGTATAGTGAAGAGCGTACGCTCTTCTGGGGGTGATGCGTAGTTGAGCGAAGCGCGGGGCGGGGAGACAAACCAGGGTTCCGAGTACACCGTGGTCGCAGTCATCGACGACGGCACCGAGCTCAACGAGGCCGTCGCGGGCTTGAGAGAGCTTGGGGTAACGGGCGAGGACCTCACGGTGGTCCTCAAGCGTCAGGACCCCGACGAGCCGGAACCTTTTCCGGGGGGAACGCGCTACATCGTCGTACCCGACGATTCTCGGGGGCTTGTGATCCCCATAGGGTTAGCCGCAATTTTCGCGGTCGCGGCGCTCCTCTTCGCGTTCACCGCCCCCGGCATCGGTACGCTGGTCTTCGTGTTCTTTATCGCGCTGGCCACGATCCTGGCCGCCGGGGCTTTTACCAGGGTGGGGGCCGACCCGATCCTCATCGAAATGGAGGTCCCCGCGGAGGACGCGGAGCTCTGGAACGAAGAGTTCGAGAAGGGGAAAGTTCTTATCTTTGCCAGCACGACCGACCGCCAAACCCTCAGGCCCATGTGGGAGACCTTGCGAGGACAAGGGGCCGATTTTTACGTCGTTGAGCGGCGGTTGGTGCCGCAACCCGTGAGCGGAGCAACGCTCCGCTGGGCTGGAGCAGAGGCCGAAGAGGAGCGCGTATTGGGCGCGCAGGAAGCCTAGCGGAGGCTCGGAGGTGGAGCTTTCGGCGGTAAACCTCTTCCACTCGATTCTCCAGGGGTTCGAGCTTCCGAGCATCGAGTTCCCCTACCTTGGGACCCGGGGACTCGTGGGTATAGTAATGCTCATCCACATATTCTTTGCGACGCTGTTCGTGGGGTACGCTGTGGGCTCCCCGCTGCTACAGCTCTGGTCGGTGCGAACGGGGAACTCCAGATACGAACGCCTCGCCCACTCGATAGCCCGCTTTAACGTGCTGACGTTCAGCGTCGGCGCCACCTGGGCGGTCATGT
>JALZFP010000321.1 GCA_030861485.1 Actinomycetota bacterium
ACCCTAGGAGGTGGCTTTATGGCGCTCGACTACACTTACTGTGTCCGGCAGCCGCACCGCACGGGCCAGCTCGCCAGGGTCGCCGGGAGCATAGCCAAGGGGAATGGTCTGATCGGAGAGGTAAACACGATCAACGTCGGCCGAAACTCTTCCACACGCGAGATCACGCTCGAAGTAGACAACCACGAGCAGGCCGAGCACATAGCGGAGCTTCTGAACGATCTGGACGGCGTCGAGGTCTTGTGGTTTCAGGACCGGGCTCTCCTGAGGCACGAGGGTGGCAAGCTCAAGATTGAGGCGACGCAACCGGTGAGGACGGTGCAGAACATGCGCGACGTTTACACGCCGGGGGTAGCGCGGGCCTCGATGGCCATAGCGGAAGACCCCTCCCTCGCGAGACACCTCACCATGATCGGCCGCAGCGTCGCCATCTGCACCAACGGGACGCGCGTACTAGGCTTGGGCGACATCGGCCCCGTTCCCTCGATGCCCGTTATGGAGGGTAAGGCGGTCTTCTACCATCAGCTCGCCAACGTCTCCGCGATGCCTATCCTAATAGGCACAAAGGACGTGGACGAATTTGTGGAGACGGTGATACGCATCGCCCCGACCTTCGGCGGCATCCACCTGGAGGACATCTCGGCGCCAGAGTGCTTCGAGATCGAAACAAGGCTAATAGAGGCGCTGCCCCAGCCGGTGATGCACGACGATGTACACGGCACGGCTGTGGTTACGCTCGCGGCGGCGATCGTGGCCTGCCGACACGCGGGGCTTGCGCTGGAGGACCAAACGGTCGGCCAGATCGGGCTCGGAGCGGCGGGGTACGGGATCGCCGCCCTCATGGTGGACGGCAAGGCGAAGAGGGTCCTGGCCTCGGACCCGAACGAGGCGAGCCACCCGCGCGCAAAAAAGAAGGGGATCGAGATTACCGACATGGAGACCGTGATGCGGGAGGCGGACGTGGTGGTGGCGACGACCGGAGTATCTGGCCTCATAAAACCGGAGATGGTGCGCGAGGGGCAGGTGATCCTAGCGCTCACCAACCCCTACCCGGAGATAGAGCCCGAGGACGCCATGAAAGCGGGGGCGGCCTTCGCCGCTGACGGGACGAGCGTGAACAACGTCCTGGGCTACCCCGGCATCTTTCGCGGGGCGCTGCTGGCCGGGGCCGGGGATATCAACGTGAAAATGAAGCTCGCCGCCGCTGAAACCCTCGCCTCCCTCGCCAAGGACGAAGACCTCGTCCCCGCGGTACTCGACCCGAGCGTTCACAAAGAGGTCGCCGACGCCGTACGTGACGCGGCGGTGGAGAGCGGCGTCGCCCGCCTCGACCGCACGCCTTTGGGCCTGTAACCGCGTGCCGGAGGCTATTGTCGTCGGGGCCGGAGTGGTGGGCGCGAGCGTGGCCTTCCACCTGGCAGAGCGCGGGGTAGAGACGCTGGTCCTGGACCGGGAGGGGCCGGCCGCCGGCTCGACGGCCCGCTCCGGCGCGCTCGTCCGGGCGCACTACCCCACGGCCCTCGAAGCGGATCTCGCCTGGGAGAGCCTCACCAAATATTTCGAGCCGTGGGGCGAGCGAATCGGCGGCGGGTGCGGCTTCACCCGCACGGGCTTCGCCTACCTCGTCGGGGAGGACAAGGTAGAGGCCCTGAAGCACAACCTCTGCCTCCAGCGCGGCGTCGGGGTAGAGGCCGAACTGGTCGGGCCGGAGGAGCTAAGGGAGATCGACCCGGCACTCGACACGAACGGCGTCGCCCTGGCCGCCTACGAACCCCGCGGCGGGTACGCCGACCCTACCGCCACCGCGGTCGGATTCTTGAGGGCAGCAGAGGCCCTGGGGGCACGCTTTGAGCGTCGGCTGGTTACGGGCCTGCGCCTCCGGGGCGAAAAGGTGACGGGGATAGAGTCTGGGGACGGTTCGGTGGACGCGCCCGTCGTGGTACTCGCCGCCGGGGCGTGGTCCGTACCGCTCGCGGCAGGGGTGGGGCTGGAGCTGCCGATACGGCCCGCCCGGGTACAAGTGTCGCTCTTCGAGCGGCCCTACACTTTAGCGACGCACCTGGCGATTATAGACTCCATACTCGGGTTCTACGCCCGGCCTGCCGCCGAGCGTGCCACTCTGGTTGGGCTCCGCGACCGCTTCTCCCACCTCGACGACCCCGACGAGTGGGACCCGGAGCCCGACCCCGACCTTCCGGAAGCAGCGGCGGCCCTCCTGGTCCGCCGCTTACCCGGCCTGCTCGGCGCTCCCTACCGCTCGGGGAGAGCCGGTGTTCTGGACATGACCCCGGACGGCAGACCCGTCCTGGGGCCGGAAGGGCCGGAGGGACTGTATCTCGCCGCCGGGTGGAGCGGGACCGGGTTCAAGAAGGCGCCCGCCGTGGGGGCCGAGGTGGCGTGTTGGATCTCCGAGGGCAATCCCCGAAGAGAAGGGTTGAGGGCGTACGCGCTCGAACGCTTCCAGACAGGTGACCTCGTCTTCGGGGAGTACGAACCCGGCGTAAAGAGCCCGCACTAGGCTACAGAAAGAAAGGTAGGGCGAAACATGACCGAAGACCCCATCTCGGCGGACGACCCTTACGAACGCCGCCACGCAACCGTCCTCGATACGGAGATTGCCTACGTGGACACCGGCGCGGGCGACCCGGTCGTCTTTTTGCACGGTAACCCGACCTCTTCGTACCTGTGGCGCAACGTGATCCCCGAGGTAGAGCCCCACGCCCGTTGCCTCGCCCCCGACCTCGTCGGGATGGGCGACTCGGGTCCGGCGCCCGATGGCTCCTATCGCTTCGCGGACCACGCCCGCTACCTCGACGCCTGGTTCGACGCCCTGTTACCCACGCAGAGCGTGACGCTCGTCGGGCACGACTGGGGCTCGGTTTTGGGTTTCTATTGGGCACGGAGGCACCCGGACAGGGTATGCGGTCTCGCGTACATGGAGGCGATCGTGCGCCCGATGTCCTGGGAGGAGTGGCCGGAGGATGCGCGTGGGATCTTCCGCGGCATGCGCTCTGAGAAAGGGGATGATCTGGTCCTCCAAAGGAACGTCTTCGTGGAGCGCATACTGCCGTCGAGCGTGCTGCGCGGTCTCACCGAGGAGGAGATGGACGTCTATCGCAGGCCCTACGTCACCGAGGAGTCCCGCAGCCCGACCCTCGCCTGGCCTCGGGAGCTCCCCATAGACGGCGAGCCGGAGGAGGTGGTACGGATCGTAGACGACTACTCGGGGTGGCTAAAAGAGAGCGACATGCCTAAGCTCTTCATCAACGCCGAGCCGGGCTCTATCCTTACCGGCGCCCAGCGCGAGTTCTGTCGGTCTTGGAAGAATCAGGAAGAGGTAACGGTTCGCGGCGCCCACTTCCTCCAGGAAGACTCCCCGCGCGAGATCGGGGAAGCCGTCGCCGCTTTCGTCGTCAGGATAGGGAGGTAAAACAACCGTGCAATACACCACGCTCGAGTTCGAGGTCCGCGACGGGGTTGCCTACATCACCCTCAACCGGCCCGATAAAAGCAACGTGCTCGAGTGTCCAAGCTACCTTTCGAGCCTGTTTCGGGACGAAAAGGAGGGCCGGGGTTGTTGCCCCGGCCCTCCCTGGGGTTTTCTCGAAGGTGTCTTTGGAGCAG
>JALZFP010000064.1 GCA_030861485.1 Actinomycetota bacterium
ACCTCGACCTTGAGGGTTGCGAGCCCCCTGCGCCGCTGGAACGGGGAGACGGAGTACCCGCGCGACTGCAGCCGTCCTCGCGAGGCGACGACCGTCGTGAGCGCTAGGCGCCGGAACCGGAGGACGAGGCGGTCGCCGTCAAGGCCGTGACCCGCTGCCCGGTGGCGCAAGAAGCCGTAGAGAGCGGCCGGAAGCGCGAGGAGCAGAACCGAAAGGCCCCAGGGGAAGTAAAAGATGCTCACCAGCGTGGAGACCAGGAGCACCGGCAACGCTGCCCGAAAGGCGTAGCGCCGCCGCGCGCGAGCTGGCAGGGGCGTCAGGCCCTCGAGCGGGGCGGCGAGACCGGGGGCAGCTGTCCGCACGAACTCTTCAACCTCCTCGTGGGGCAGGAGCGGGAAGAGGATGGTCGAGATGCCTCTCTCCTCGGCGAAGCCCGCGCTCTCTACCCGAACGGCCGTGAGGCCAAAAGGTTGGCGCAAGACGCCCTCGACTACCTTTACGGCTTGGATGCGGTTGAGCGGCACGGTCGTCTCGTAACGGCTGAGTAGACCGCGCGTTATGTGGAGGTACTTCCCGTCCGCCGAGCGTGAGAGAGTGAAGCCCGCGTAGGCGAGCACGGTGCCCAGAATGGCGAGCACCCAGGCAAACAGGGCGAAGGCGAAGACGATCAGGAGGATCGCGGAGCCGGTTCGGGGGAGCAGGCCCTCGGAGAGGCGTTCCGCCAGATCCCTGGGCAACAGCTCGTCCACCATCTGCGAAGCTCCGACGACAACCGAGGCGGCTATCCCGATCTGGCCGCTCGTCATCCCCGCAACGAGCAGGTCGCGGAGGGAGAGGCTGCGGAGCACGGTTTGGGAAGGCCCTTCTTGAAGAAACGCACTGGCTTCTCCAGAAGCCCGGCGCGTCCGGGTCACCTCCTCGCGGAGGATACGAGCGTCGTTTCGGGAGAGGGCGGGGAGTGAGATCTCCGGCTCCTCTCCGCCCCCCGCGGCCTCGACCCGCACCTCGACCACCCCGAAGAGACGCTGCGCTATACCCTGCACCGTGTTCACGCTCTGGATGCGCTCAAGCGGTAGCGAACGCTCGCTCTTCTGCAAGACACCCCGCTTGAGGTGGAACGCTCCGCCCGACACTCGGTACGTTGTCGCCCGCCAGGAGAGCGCACCCCACACCGCGCTGAAGACGCAGATCAGTACCGCAATCAGTAGAACGAGGATCAGGGTTCGCATCCCGAACTGGCCGTTGATCAGAGCGGCGATCCCTGGAAACGACGCGGCCCCGATCCAACGCCGTATCGTCCCGAGCGCGGCCAGCAACATCCCGACCGGATGGAGGCGACGCTCCCCGAAGTCCTCGGCCGCGCTAGAGTTCATCTGCGGTTCGAGTCAGTTCGGCGATCCGGTCGCGCACCTCGGCGGCCGTATCTTTGGCGAGCTGCGGGATCTCGTTCGGACCCGCTGCCGTGTAAAAAACGACCGTCGAGAGCCCCAGGCGACGCTGCAGAGGTCCGCGCCGGGTATCCACGTGTTGCACCCGTGCCATCGGCACCAGCGTCCGCGTGACGCGCACGAGCCCCCGCTGCAGGTCTACCTCTAAAGGCCGTATCTCGTAGCGCCACCGCCACCACAAAAGCGGCGGCAAAACAAAGACGAGAAGAACCGCCAGCGCCAACGCCCCGAGCAGTGGCAAGACCGCAAAATAGAACGGCGCTCTCGAAGAGAGCACGTAGCTCCCCAGCGCCCCGCCGAGGAGTATCGGTAGCGCCTGCAACGCCCCCGTCAGGCGCCACAGTAGCTTCGCCCGTGGATCGAGCCTCATAAGCGGTTCGGCCCTCAAGAGCTCGTTCTAGGTCGGGGCCAAAGGAACAGCCGCGCGCGGCGGCCGCAGGTCTTTGGCGGCGAGCTGGCCGCAGGCGGCGTCTATGTCCTGTCCGCGGCTAGGTCTCAGGGTAGCCGAGAGGCCGAGCTCTCGCGCGTAGTGCAAGAACTCCTTCGCCTCGCGCCTTGGTGTGGCGGTAAAGCCAGTGTCCGTCCAGTTAAAGCGCAGGAGGTTCAGGTGGTAGAGCGGGTGGTCGAGCAGCTCCGCCAGAGCCTCGACGTGGCGCGGCTGGTCGTTCACGCCGGCGAGGAGGGTGTACTCAAAGAAAAGCTTGCGGCGGGTCCTTTCAGCATAGTAGCGGGCGGCGTTCATGAGCTCGGGGATGGGGTGCCGGGAGGCGACCGGCATGAGCCCTCTTCGCTCCTCCTCGAACGGGGTGTGGAGGGAGATGGCCAGGTGAAACTGCTCCGGCTCTTCGGCGAAGCGTCGGATTTTGTCCACCAGCCCGCTGGTCGAGACGGCGATGTGCCGCGCCGCCAGACCGAACCCGTCCGCGTCGTTGAGTACCCTGAGCGCGAGCATGAGCTCTTTGTAGTTCAGCATCGGCTC
>JALZFP010000085.1 GCA_030861485.1 Actinomycetota bacterium
AGCAACATCTGGACTCAAGAACCGCACATCCTCGACTTGCCCTACAAGGCGCGTCCCCTTCATCCACCTATCAAAGAGTTGCTGTTGAAACGGGCCGATCTCCTTACGCCCTTTAAAGCGCTTGCCGTCGAACGCAACGAGATCTCCATCTTCCGTGAAAACGGCAGCGAAGCTTTCGCCGCTGCCCCGATTCCAGCCGTCCATCAGTTGCTGGTCTAGGCCACGGACGACTGCCTCGTCGGCAGCAGGGTTCGTGGTGTTGCCGCGGTGGTCGGGTCGGATAGTCATTGGCTCGCAAGCTCCTCTCTGCGTGAACTAAGCTAACTTGCCGCCGTCCCGTAGAGAGCTCGACCTGCTATCCTTAAGGTGCACGCCTCGGACGCCAGGTATCGCTCAGCGAGATCGATTCGTGGTCTTAGAGCCCCCGGCAACAAGGTGCTCCAACACCCGCCGGGGGTCTTGCTCATCGCTACATCGGCTCTCCCTCCTTCCTCTGCAAACTAGACTTTCGATGCCGGTTGATCTACACTGTCATATATTTTAGTTAGTAAACTAATTTAATAGAGAGTATACGGAGGTGTGGCTCGTGTCAAGAAAGCCATCGAAAAAAGTTAGACCTGCGGAGCGTGACCGGCTGCTCGAGGCCCTCGGCAGGGAGATGCAGAAGCTCGTCGCAGAGGTGGTGCTGTTCAATCAGGCTGTCGCTGACCAACTAGGGATGAACCCGACTGATCTGCAATGCCTAAACATCCTGTCGGAGACGGGGCCAGTTGCGGCAGGTTGGCTTGCCAAGGAGATCGGCCTCACCACGGGAGCCGTGACCGGGGTGATCGACCGGCTGGAGAGGGCCGGCTACGCGTGGCGCGAGAGGGACCCGAAGGACAAGCGACGGGTGATTGTACACCCACTGCCTGAGCGGGCCAGAGGCGAGATCGGGCCACTCTACGCCTCGATAGGGCGATCATTCGCGGAGATGTGTTCGCGCTACGACGAGGGGGAGCTGGCCCTCATCCTCGACTTTGTCACGCGGAGTCACCCGTTGAACCGGGAGGAGACCGCTAGGCTTCGGGGCCGGACGCCGGGCGAGGAGGGAGAGGGTAACGAGTTCGCAGCGCCCCTCGACTCGGTAATGAGCGGACGCCTGGTCTTCGAGCGCGGCGCTTCGGACATCTTCATCGGCGTCGACTCTTCGATGGGAGACCTGTTGCGCGCGCGCTTCGAAGGGTCAGCTTCGCAGGTTCGGGCGCAAGATGGTACCGTCACCGTCCGCCAGCGGCGACGTCGATTCCCGGCTCCGAACCGGGACGAGCGTGCGGATGAGATCTTGCTCAACGGCTCCATTCCTTGGGAGGTAGAGGTTCGCGGTGGCGCCTCGAACCTCGCCGCCGATTTCGACGAGTTGAAGCTCAACTGCCTCGAGCTAAAGGGCGGCGCGAGCGAGACAGTTCTGACGTTGCCTCACCCTCCGGGCACGGCCACGCTGCGCGTGCTTGGAGGCGCCAGCGGCCTCACCATCCATCGCCCCGAAGGCGTCGCCGCTCGGATCCTCGTGCGCGATGGAGCCAGTAAGCTTGCTCTCGACGAGCAGCACTTCGGAGCCATCAAGGGCGAGACGCGATGGCAGAGCACCGACTACGATCGCGTGGCCAACCGCTACGTCATCGAGGTCTCCGGTGGCGCCGACGGTCTCACTATAGGCACCAAGTGAATAGACTCCTACGGTCCCATTCGGCGGGCCTCGCGCCCGTGGCAACGGTCCGCCGTTCTAGAGGGCGTCCCAGCACGTCCTGGCGCCTGTTGAAGCTAATGAGCTAGACCTGTACTGATAAATTGTACGAATGAGACCACCTGCCAAGGGCCGGCTGCGCCTCGGACATCAGCTAAGCAGTTCTAGAAATCCCTGAACTTTAACCTTAAAGTAGCGTCCCCTTTTCCCTTACCTCGCTTTTGGGGACGGCTTAGAAATAGGAGCACTAGACAACGTAAGGGTTGCTAGACCTTAAGCGGTCTATGTCGGCCGTGTTGTCCCGCTGCTGTTGGAGTTGCTCCCCGGCTGGAGGTGTCTTTCGAACCAGTTAAGCACACGCCGAACCAGGTCTAGCTGGTGCTCGCGCTCCTCGATGGAATGCCCCTCCCGCGGATACGTCACCAGCTGCGTCTCCACCTTGAGTGTTCGCAGAGCGATGTACATCTCGACGCTCTGGGCGACGGCGACACGCTTGTCCTCTTCACCGTGGAGTATCAGGGTCGGGGTCCGAGCGTTACTAACGTAGCGGATCGGGGAGCGTTCATAGTATGGGTCGGGGTCGTGATAGACACTATCTCTGAAATAGGACAGATTCGCGCTGGGGATATCTCCCAAAGAATTGTCGCTGATGAGGTTCGACACCCCTGCTCCTATGACGGCCGCTTTGAACCGATCCGTCCGCGTAACGGCCAGGGCGGTCAGGTAACCGCCCCAACTCCAGCCGCCGATCCCGAGCCGCTCCGGGTCGGCCAGGCCATGCTCGATCATGGCGTCCACCCCGGAGATCACATCCCGCAACTCCCCGCCGCCCGCATCGCCGAAGATGGCGTTCGAGAAAGCAGAGCCTCGTCCCGTGCTCCCCCGGGGGTTCGGCAGCAACACCGCGTACCCCCGCCCTGCGAGCACTTGCGCCCAATCGCGCCAGGAGGCGCAGAACTTCTCCGCCCACAACGAGGTCGGTCCTCCATGTACCTGTACGACGAGTGGGTACCGCTCGCCCTTGCGATAGTCGTGCGGCTTGACGAGCAACCCCTGGACCTCGACGCCGGGGTCGCTCTCCCACCACACCACTTCCACCTCGCCGAGGGCAGCTTCTTCGAGCTCCACCCCGAGCCACGTCCGCCGGACGGGTCCCTGCCCAGCCTCGTTCACCTCGGCGACATAGACCTCCGGGGCGTGAGTCCCATCCTGCCAAATCATCGCCAGGCGATTCCCATCCCCGCTCGCGCTGACGAAGTAACCAAGCGTCCCCGACGCCTTGCCACCGATGCGCAAGCGGGAAAGCTTCCCATCCCAACCCAGCCGGTAAAGCGCTGAGACAACGCCCTCGTGAGCCAGGAAGAGGAGCTCCCCGTCCGCCAGCGAGCCGAGGTACTCGCCGGTCCCCTCGTAGTCCGGCGTCAAGCAGGCCACCTCACCACCCTCAAGCGGCCTACGGTAGACGTACTCGCCGTAGGGGACCCGCCCGGCACGGGACCTGTAGGCGAGGTAGGCCCCGTCGGGCGACCAGACGAGGTCTTCCGCCTGACCTTCGGTCCGGAATACCATCCGACTCGTCCCCCCTTTACGCGGAACGATGCTCACTTCCGTCTCTTTAAACTTGTCGTCCACCTTCGGGGTGGCGGTCGTGTTGATCGCCAACCACTCGCCGTCGGGCGACCAGGCGTAACCCCAGACCTGCCGGTCCTCGGGCGAGACCGGGCGTGCCTCAAGGCTCTCGGCGTCGACCACCCAAAGGCGTCGGTACCTATAGTCCGTATCCCAGACCTTCGCATCTTCACGCCGCTTTTTGCGTTCCTTCTCTACTCGGCTTTCGGGCTCCGTGAAGAGGACGGCGATAAAGCGCCCGTCGGGAGACCAGGAGGGTTCGGAGACGTCTCCCTGCTCGTCGAAGATCCGCAGCGCCTCACCGCCGTCGATGGGAATGACGTAGAGGCTCTTCTCGCCCCGCTCGGCCCGGTCCGAGAGGAACGCGAGACGGAAGCCGTCGGGCGAGGGGCGGGGCGCCTCGTCGAGCCAGTCGCCCGAAGTAAACCGGCGCGGAACCCCTTCGGGGAGCGGTAAGATCCAGAGGTCCGAGACGGGGTGCTCCGCCTCCTTGGCGAACGGACGAACCACGAAGACGGCCCACCGGCCGTCCGGAGAGACACGGACGTCCGATGGCCTTCTCTGGTCGGTTAGCTGCTCGGGGCTCAGCGGATGAGCGGCTTTTTCGGTCAAAGAGTTCGGGCT
>JALZFP010000102.1 GCA_030861485.1 Actinomycetota bacterium
GAGGTCTTTTTTCGAGAGATCCAGCCCGAAGAGCGCGTCGAGGGCGAGGGCGGTTGCTGCCTCGATCGCCGCGCTCGACGAGAGCCCGGAGCCGAGCGGCACATCCCCTGCAAAGGCCGCGCGGAACGCCGTCACCTGCGCCCCGTTCTGCCCCATCGCCCAGACGACGCCGCGTGGGTAATCGGCCCAGGAGCCGTCTGCTCTTTCGCCGAGGGGCACCCCCTCGGCGAAGTCGGCCGAGAATAGTTTACCCTCCCCGTCGGGAGCGCGGCCGACGGCGGTTGCGATGCGGTAGTCTATGGCGCAAGGCAAGACGAAGCCGCCGTTGTAGTCGGTATGTTCCCCGATCAGGTTGACCCGGCCCGGCGCGCTCGCAACGAGTGCCGGTGTCGCTCTGAACTCTTCCTCGAAGGCGCCTGCCGCTTTTTTCTCGATTTCCCGCAAGAACTCCTCCTACTCCCTGTAACCACGCGGGTGCCTCTGCATCCACGCCCAAGCGTCAGAAATCATATCGGAGAGCTCCGGCTTCTTGGGCCTCCAGCCGAGCTCGGCCTGGATCAACGCGCTCGACGCGACCAGCACCGGCGGATCCCCAGCCCGTCGCGGAGCCTCGACAGCCTCAATGGGGCGTCCCGTCACCTCCCGAGCGACCTCTATAACCTCCCGCACGGAGAACCCTGAGCCGTTGCCCAGGTTGTAGACGTGGTGCTCGCCCTTCTGTAACGCCTCGCCCGCCGCGTCTAGCGCCAGGAGGTGTGCCCATCCCAGGTCCTCAACGTGGATGTAATCGCGGACGGGGGTGCCATCGTCTGTGGGGTAGTCGGTACCGAAGATCTTTACGTTCTCCCTCTCCCCGAGGGCTGCCCCGAGGACCAGCGGGATCAGGTGCGTCTCCGGCTCGTGGTCCTCGCCAAGATCACCGCTCGCCCCGGCAACGTTAAAGTACCGGAGGCTCGTGGCGGAGAGGCCGTGGGCGCTCGCGTAGAAGCCGATGAGCTGGTCCGCCGCGAGCTTGGAGCCGCCATACGGATTAGTCGGGAGAGGTGGCGCGTCCTCCGGGATTGGGACCTCTTCCGGTTCCCCATAGACGGCGGCCGTCGAGGAGAAGACAAGCCGAGGCACACCGGCCTTTTGCATGGAGTCCAGCAGGTTAAGGGTGCCCGTAAGGTTGGCCCGGTAGTACCACCCCGGCTGCTCGACCGACTCCCCGACCAGGGAAAGGGCTGCGAAGTGTAAGACCCCGTCGTAGCCCTCGGCCAGAACCCGCGAGAGCCCCTCCACGTCGAGCAGATCCACCCGGACAAACTTCGCGCCCTCCGGGACGGCGCTCTCGTGGCCTTTGGAGAGGTCATCGAGGACCGTTACCTCGTGGCCTTCCTCCAGAAGTTGCATGGCGACGACGCTGCCGACATAGCCGGCCCCGCCGGTGACGAGGAGCTTCAGGGTGAGATCACCTCCGGCCCATTATCGGTAAGGACGAAGGTCTCCTCGGCCTTCGCCCCGGTTATGGAGGGGTTCCAGGCGAAAGCCTGCCCAACCTGTATCTCCTGCAAAGTCTCCGGACCCGCGATGATCTCACGCGCAGCGTAGCCGGCCATCCCCCCCTGGTGGTGCAGCCGCCACTCGTCGGGGAAGCCGACCTCCGCATAGAACCTCTTGCAGTCCCCGAAGGCGTCAGCGAGGGTGCGGCCGGGGCGGGTGGCCTCCACTCTCATGCGGTGCAGGATCTCTTCGCACGCACCCTGGCGCTGTTCAAAGTCTCCGTCGGACTCTCCGAAGTGGACGATGCGGGTAAGGCTGACGTAGAGACCCCCGAGCTCGGCGCACACCACGAGCATCGCCCGGCGCCGCATGGCCACTCCGTGTGGAATCGGGTGCCGGTAAGAGGAGATCCGGTCATCGGCGGCGACCAGGACCACGGGGGTTATGAGTCCTCGCTTCCTGCAGGCCGCAACGAGGTTCGCTGCGGCCTCGTACTCCGTCATACCAGGCGAGAGTAACGCGGCCGCCTCCCCCATCGCCACCGAGGTTTCGGCCCCGGCTCGCTTGTAGGTCTCTATCGCCTCCGCATCGAGCACGTAGCGCAAGGGTGTGATCTCCTCTGAGACGTCCCGGGCTCCCTTCAGGGGAAAGTCGGCCCCTACAGTGGCGCCGCCGGAGAGCTCCCGGTAGAGCGGCACCGCCCCTTCGTACCAGGGGTGCTCGACGACCTCGAAGTTCGGGGTCTCCTCCTCGCGCATGCGCGGAGCCTCGATATTGTCGGTGACGACGTACTCGGCCTCCGGCGTAACGAGCAAGGCGGCGACGCCCAGAGGGTCGGAGTGGTCTACCCGGTTGTCCGCCCCGCCCGTGTAATGGGCAAAGTTAGCCGGAAGCCTCAGCAGAACCACCCCGAGGCCGAGACGGTCCATCGTCGCCCGGAGCCTTTGCCGCCGGTCCTCCCGACTCATCTCGCCCTCTCTATGGCTTCGCGCAGCTCGGTGGCGGTATCTTCGGGCAGCGCGTCTACTATAAAGGCTCCGGCCCCCGTCTCGCTGCCGGCGAGGTACTTGAGCTTCTCGGCGGTGCGGTTGGGCGGGTAGAACTCGACGTGGAAGTGAGCCACGCCCTCGTGGTCCTCCCCATCCGTCGGGGCCTGGTGCATAACCATCATGTACGGAAGCGAGAAGCCCCACAGGGCGTCGTAGCCGGTAAGGAGCCGCTTTAGCGTGCGGGCGAGATCGCGCCGTTCGTCCTCATCGAGGTGGGCTAGTGAGGGGACGCAGCGCCTGGCGTAGACGTGAACCTCGTAGGGGTAGTGGGCGTAGAAGGGGACGAAGGCGGTGAAGTACTCGCCCTTGTGGAGTATGCGGCGGCCGTCGGCGTGCTCCTCGGCGAGCAGGTCACAGTGGAGGCAGGTGCCATGCTCCCCGCGATGGGCACGGGCGGCTTCTAGCTCCTTCTTCGGGCGTGGGGGGACGAAAGGGTAGCCGTAGATCTGGCCGTGCGGATGGTGCAAGGTCACCCCTATCGCCTCGCCCTTGTTCTCGAAGACAAAGACGTAGTCCACGTAGTCGAGGGCGCCCAACTCCTTGTAACGGTCGGCCCACACCTCGACGAGGTTGCG
>JALZFP010000110.1 GCA_030861485.1 Actinomycetota bacterium
ATCCCATCCGGCGGGGTCGGTTCCGCCCGGGCGGCGAGCCTAACTGTCACGCCCGCCATGACAAAGAAGTAGATGGTCGAAGCCGGTATGTACCAGTGCCACTCGAGCGCCGAGGAGCCGAGGTACACAACCACCGCCCCCGTAAGCCCCGCGAGCAGCACCTTCCGCTCTCCGGTGGCCCGTAGTGCAGCCCACGCCGCGTACCCACTCAGGATGACGGCGAAGCCGGTGAGCGCCAGAAAAGCCACGACACCCGTCTCCGTTCCCTGCTCCAGGAAGATGTTGTGAACTTGCTTCACGCCGCCGAAGCGTGGGCGGTTCTCCAGCCACGTATAGGAGAAGGTGCCGGCCCCGGTTCCCGTCAGGGGATGCTCCTTCCACGCCTCCCACGCCACCCGCCAGTAGGCCGCCCGGGAGTTCGAGGAGAGGGAGGTGAGCCGACCGCGCACGTCCTCCGTATCCTCTGCCGCGCGAGTAAAAGCCCCCAGTATGTCACCCGAACCCCTTTGCTCGCCGAGCACCGCGAAGCCCACGTACCCCACCCCCGCGAGGACCGCGACTACAGCGGCGATACCGAGCACCCTCTGCAGGGCTGGGACCAGCTCGTAGCGCCCCACGAGGAAGGCGTAGGCCAGCTGGAGCGTAAACGCGGCGAGGACAGCGATCACGAGGTCGGTCTGGAAGGCAGAACCGTCGGCGGCCGCTAGGCTCTCGTCGGAGACGGACTCGAAGAAGGTCTCCAAGCCCTGCACGCTCCATACCAGCCAGAGAAGCGGCCCGAGGACGAGGAGCAGGTTCATGAACATCTGCAGCCGTCTCTCGCCCACGGCGAAGAGCACGACCAACCCCGCCGCCAGCGCGACCATGCCCCCGCGTGAGAACGTGGTGTACAGGATTACGCCCAGTACGAGGATAAAAGCAGCGTACAGCCCCCGCGAAAAGGGGTTCCTTAACTGGGTCATGCGCCCGAGCCCCAGAGCTATTCCCATCCCCAGAACCACCGCAGCGGTGTTCGGGTACTCCACCGTCGAGCCGACCCTGACCCCATCCCTGCTGTTAGCCGGGTACTCGGCCGGGTTCGTCTTGTGCAGCACGCCGTGCCCCGCGACCGCCCCCGCTACGAGGCTCATGCCGTCGATAAAAGGTCCCACGAGCCTCTGCGAGGAGAGCGAGGCGGCCGCCAGGGCAAACGCGGCGAGGTACATTGAAGAGCGCAGCAGCTCCTGCACCGTCTCGGTCCGGGCGATGCTCCAGGTTAGAGAGAGGCCCTTTACCGCGACGAGCACCGCCAGGAGGCCCAAGAGCACCCCGACGATCCTCGGTGTCTCGGCGAAATATTCGGCAATGAACAGCGTAATAAAGACCAGACCCAGCATGGCCACCGCGACCGGCAGCCACAGCTCGGCGCTAAAGATTCCCCGGTTGAGTATCCCGTAGAAGGTGATGGCGACGAGAATGGCAAGGACGAGGCTCTTGAAGATCGTCAGGTTGCGGCCCGCCACCCAACCCTTCTCCGGCGCGGCCTGAACCCGGCCTATGACCGGCATCTCCCCGGTCTCGATGCGCTCTTTCGGCCCTCTCTCATACATAGCCGTTTAGCACCACCCCAAAGAGGTTGATCCGCGCGTCGAGCAGGGCGTCGGTGAGGCCCCGAGCCACGCCCTTCGGGGTACGGGTCGCGTGCACGACCAACAGAACACCGTCAAAAGAGCCCCAGAAGTTCGGGGCGTGGAGCACCTCGCTCGCCACCGGCGCGTCGAGGAGGACGACGTCCCTGCTCTCCCCGAGGTCCCGGACCGCCCCGACGAGCTTCGGCGAGTTCGGGAGAACCCACGAGCCCGGCAGGCCCGGCAAGAGCGGACCGGTCGGGACAACTCGCAGGTTGGGCGCCGCCTCGAAGCCGTAGTTTTCTAAAGTACCGTCCCCCTCCAGGGCGCTGGTGAGCCCGGTGAAGTTCGGCTGGCCGAAGGGACGGTGCAGCTCTGGCCGGTCCAGGTTGCAGTCCACGACGGCGACCCTTCTGCCTGCGGCCGCGAGCGCCGCCCCCAGGCCGAGGCAGACCGTGGTCCGTCCCACCCCGGACTCCGGGCCGGTAACAACCACGCTCTTTGCCGGACGTCCCAGAGCGTCAAGGTTCTCCACGAGCGTCGCGAAAGACCGCCTGACCTCAGAGCCGGGGGCCAGGAGCTGGTGTGTCCGTACGGTCTGCTCTACCACGGCCCGCTCGGCGCCCGTGCCGTCCCCCTCCTCAAAGTAATTTGTCTCCGGATTCATCCTGCACCTCCGCCTCGGGAGGGAGAGCGATCCGCACCATCATCCGAGTAG
>JALZFP010000147.1 GCA_030861485.1 Actinomycetota bacterium
CTTAGGAGCTAGCCCGGTGTGCGGTATAGGAGCCGAGAGTATGGCTTGTAGGTTTCCTGCCTTCTCGCCGCGATCGTTCGGGCATCCCCGCCTCTGTCTTCTGCAAATAGACTAATAGCGAACGTTACTGCTCGCTTCTAGTCTAACGTTGTGCGCTTTTTCACGCCATTAGAGCACCTAGACGAGCATCCGATGTCCTTAAGGGAGGATGCGTCGGCGAAGCGGGGTGGCGAGCATATTTGCCTCTTATAGCCTCCAGGAGGTGTGTACCGACCTGTAGAAACGGGTACTGAGACTTAACCGGTACCACAACCTTTGGGGTGAGCCGAGCGATGGAAGCTGAGGTAAATCTTAGATTCGCCCCCGAGCCTGAGGTCATCACAACCGCACGCCACGCCCTAGACGGGCTCAAGGACCTGTTGCCGCCCGCGAAACTCGAAAACGCGCGGCTGGTGGTGAGCGAGCTGGTAACTAATAGCATTCTGCACGCAGGCCTTTCGCCAGATGACCGAATCTCGCTTTCGGTGGCGGTCTCGGCCGGCTCGGTGCGTGGTAGGGTGTGCGACCCTGGCTCTGGCTTCGAGGCGGACTCTGAGCCTCGCCCGCGTCCCGGCGGCCTGAAGGGCGGGTGGGGTTTGCCCATCGTCGAAAGAATCTCTGATCGCTGGGGAGTTGAACGGAACAGCCGCGCCTGCGTTTGGTTTGAGATCGATTAACGTCGAATTCACAAATCACTACACTGGGGTTTAGAGTGATGCTGCCTGCTAGGGAGAGGTTAGGTGAGTTAGAGGAAACGACGAAGAGGGCGCAGAGCGAGCTCGAAGCCATTTCACTGCGCCAGCAGGGATTGGAGGAACTGCAACGCGACGCTGACGATCTCGTGCATCGATACGCGACCATCGTTCCGGAGGCCCTGGAGGTGATTCCTCCAGAAGAGAAGCACCGAACCTACAAGACGCTTAGAATAAAGGTCCTTTTAAACACAGAAGGGACGGTAGCGGTGGAAATCGTCTCTGGCAAGGCGTCAGAACCCGATACCGATTCTGTTAAATCGGGGGACTTATGTTTGTAGATTCGCATACGCACCTCACGCGGTTGGAGGTTTCGCCAGAGGAGGCGGTAGAGGGGGCGGCGAAGGCGGGGGTGCTCGCCTTGGTCAACATCGGGACGGCCGTGGAAGACTCGCGGGAAGGGGCGAAGCTCGCGGCGGCGCTGCCGAACGTTTACTCGTCTGCGGGTATACACCCGCACAACGCGGGCACTTACACGGCGCCAGACCTCGAAGCGCTGGCCGAGCTCTCGGAGTCACCCGGTATCGTGGCTCTGGGCGAGGTGGGGCTTGACTACTATCGAGGGGATTGGTCGAAGGAGATACAGCGGGCGCTTTTCGAGGACGTAATCTCGCTGGCCAACGACACGCGCCTGCCCCTGATCATCCATTCTAGGAAGGCGTTCGACGACACGATGGCTATTCTCGCTCGCGCCCGGGTCCTTGTCGTCTTGCACTGCTTTGAGGGCGGGGAGCGTGAGGCGAGGGAGGCGGCCGAACGAGGCTACTACCTGGGTCTCGCCGGGAACGTCACCTACAAGAGCAGCCGGACGGCAGAGATCTTAGGCACACTTGACCCGGAGCGCATGCTCGTAGAAACCGATGCCCCATACCTGAGTCCACAGGAGGTGCGCTCGAAGAGGAACGAGCCGAAGCATGTGGTCCACACCGCCCGCTTCGTCGCCGGACGCATAGGCATGGACGAGGAGGAGTTCGGTACCCTTACGAGCCGCAATGCCCGAAACGTCTTCGGCCTCCCTCTCGAGGTCTAGCGCCTTTAGGCTTTGGGACGGCCCGGACCCCACCTGCCCAAGAAGCGCCTCGGCCAGCACTTCCTCGTGGACCCAAATACCGCCCGCATAGTCGCCCGGGGCGTCATCGGAGACGACGTGGTTTTGGAGGTGGGACCGGGGCGCGGCGCTCTTACCATCGTCCTCGCCGATAGGGCGAGGCTAGTCCACGCTGTGGAACTCGACCACGACGTATTCCCGATCCTGAAAGAGGTGCTCGACGGGCACCGAAATGTCCTCGTTCACGAGGGCGACGCCCTTGCCTTCGACTACAAGTCTCTCGAACCGCAACCGAACAAGCTGGTTGCGAACCTCCCCTACAACATGGCCTCGGCCCTTGTGCTGAGATTGTTGGAGGAGGCGGGTTTTCTCGAGGAACTTCGCTTTATGGTGCAGCTCGAGGTGGCGCGGAGGATGGCCGCGGAGAGGAGGACGAAGGATTACGGGGCCTATGCGGTCCTCGTGCAGCTTCTGGCAGAGGTGCGTGTGGTGCACAAGGTCTCGCCTCGCGTGTTCGATCCACCGCCCCGGGTGTGGTCGGCTATCGTGGCGATGGAGCGCGGGGAAAAGCCCAAGGATTATGAGCGCGTGAAGGAGCTCGTAATCTCAGCCTTCAAGAGCCGCCGCAAACGGCTCGTCAACAACCTGCCGGAGGCGCTGCGCGGAAGGGCGCCCGAGGCTCTTCGTTCTCTCGGCTACCTGCCGGACGCGCGAGCCGAGGAGCTCACGCCCGGAGATTTCACAACGCTCTCACACTTGCTCTCGGAGCTGGTTTGACGAGGGTGCTGCTGCGGGCGTTCGCCAAGGTCAACTACGCGTTGGAGGTGCTAGGGGTGCGCCCTGACGGGTACCACGAGCTCTCGACCATTTTTCAGAGCATCTCTCTCTACGATGAGGTAAGGATCGAACAGGCCGAAAGGGACTTCAAGCTCGTGGTCGAGCCGGAGGGCGTAGAAATCGGCCCTCCCGAGGAGAACACCGTCTACAGGGCCCACAAGCTACTCGCAGAATTCGTCGGCGATAGGTTACCGGCCAGGATACGGCTGCGTAAAAGCATACCGGCCGGGGCCGGACTTGGAGGCGGGTCGTCCGACGCGGCGGCTACGCTGGTAGGCCTGAACGCTCTCTTCGGGTTGGGCCTGAGCGGCGCAGAACTAAAGAAAGTCGGCCTGAAGGTCGGCGCTGACGTACCGTTTTGTATTGAGGGCGGTACGGCGCTCGGGAGGGGTGTGGGGGAGGTTTTACGTCCCCTTCCGGCGCCGCCGCCGCACCATCTGGTCGTCGCGAAACCGGCCGAGGGCGCCGAGACGGCCAGCATCTACCGTGCCTATGACGAATGTCCGGGGGAGAGCAACCACTCTGTTGAGCCGGTCGTGGAGGCGCTGCAGGCGGGAAGTCTCTACGAGCTCGCCAAGGCGCTCGGAAACGACCTCGCACCGGTCACGAGGGGTTTCGTGCCAGAGGTGCAAAAGTTGGAGGAGGAGCTACTGCAGGCGCGCGCTTTGGGAGTCGCGATGAGCGGAACCGGAACGGCGGCCTACGGCGTGTTTGGTTACATGGCGGAGGCTCGAGTTGCGGAGAGAAGCTTACAAGCTCCCTTCGTCAAAGCCTGTGAGCCCGTGCCCCGTGGGGTAGTTATGCTCGAACGTTGGAAGAGCGGGTCGGCGACTGGCAGAGCCCGAAGCTGATAGCCGGCAAAGCGTCCGGTATAATCGCTGTGCATTGCGGGCGTTCCGGCGGTGGAGAATAGGGACGTCCGCGTTGGGGCGTGGCCAAGTGGCAAGGCACCGGGTTTTGGTCCCGGGATCGCAGGTTCGAATCCTGCCGCCCCAGCTCGCGGCTACCCACTACCAGCGGAAGGAGTCTTAAAGGTCATGCTCCAGCGCCAGGAAGTGCCGCCGATCTTCGCCGCTGTCCTTGCAGCCGGCAAGGGGACCAGGATGAAGTCCAATCGGGCCAAGGTGTTGCACACCATCTGTGGTGTGCCGATGGTGAACTACGCGATTGCCGCGTTAGAGCCAGTGGGTCCACAAAGGACGCTAGTCGTCGTGGGCCATCAGGCCGATGAGGTGAAGGCGGTCCTGCCCCTAGGTGTAGTGCCCGTCTTGCAGGAGGAGCAGAAGGGTACAGGAGATGCGGTGCGTGTGGCACTCGATGCCATAGAAGAAGAGGAGGGTGTACTCCTCGTGGTGAACGGGGACGGGCCGCTCATCTCGGGCCGCACGCTTGTAGAGCTGGTGGAACGCCACCGCGCGGCCGGGGTGGGGGCGACGGTGCTGGTGGCGGAGCTGGAGGACGCGACGGGTCTGGGTCGGGTGACGGAGGATGCCGGCGTAGTCAGGATCGTCGAGGAGAAGGAGGCGACAGAGGTCGAGAGGGATATCCGGCTCGTTAACCTGGGACTCTACGCCTTCGAGCTGTCGGAGATCCGGCGTGCCCTGAAACTCGTCGGCATGGAGAATTCGCAGGGCGAACTCTACCTCACGGATGCCCTCGAGATTATCGGCCGGAAGAGCCGGGCGGTGACGTACCGGGTGAAGAACCCGAAAGAGGCGAACCTGGTTAATGATCGGGCGCAACTGGCGAAGGCCGAGGAGATTGTCCGGCGGCGTATCCTGGACGCCCATATGCGGGCTGGGGTGACGGTGCGGGACCCGGTCAGCACCCACATAGAGGCAAGCGTGGAGATCGGGCGGGACACGATCATCTTACCGGGGACTCTCTTGCGTGGGGAGACGAAGATAGGGTCGGACTGCGTGATAGGACCATCTGCGGACCTCCTGGATACGGTTGTAGGTGACGGGGCGCTCGTCGAGCACTCGGTCGGACGGGGCGCTACTATCGGGACCGGCGTATCGGTGGGACCGTACGCCTACTTGAGGCCGGGGACAGTCTTGGGAGAGGCCTCGAAGGTCGGGGCTTACTGTGAGCTCAAGAACACGAAAGTGGGGGCTGAGAGCAAGGTGCCGCACCTCTCCTACGTTGGAGACACAGAAATTGGGGAGGGTGCGAACCTGGGCGCTGGTACGATCACGGCAAACTACGACGGGAAGAACAAGCACCGTACCAGAATAGGGGACGGCGTCTTCACCGGGATCAACTCCAACCTCATAGCGCCGATAAACGTCGGCGAGAGCGCCTACATCGGAGCCGGGAGTGTGGTTAACAAGGATGTCCCGCCGGGTAAGCTCGCGGTCGGGATGCCGGCGCGCGTCATCCGGGACGCTCCCGCGAAGGTGTCCGAGAAAGGAAAGAAGAACCAGGACGAGCGGCAGCGGCCCTACAGGACGGAGGGATAGAGTACGTATGATGGAGAATGGGCACCTGGAACAGATACCGGAAAAGCGACTGTTGCTCTTCTCTGGCCGCGGTTACCCGGGGCTGGCCGCGAGTATCGCGGACCGGCTGGACATCAGCCTCGGCAAGGTAGATCTCCAGAGCTTCTCGGGGGGCGAGGTTTACGCGAGGTACGAGCAGAGCATCCGAGGCTCAGACGTCTTTATCGTGCAGTCTCTGGGTGAGCCCGTCAACCGGAACCTCATGGAGCTTCTGGTCATGATCGACGCTGCTAAGAGGGCATCAGCGGAGAGCATCGTGGCGGTTATACCCTGGTTCGCCTACTCGCGGCAGGACAGGAAAAGCAAACCCCGCGAGCCTATAACGGCGCGGCTGGTGTCGAGCATGATCCGGGTCGCCGGCGCGAACCGGGTGATGACTATGGACTTGCACGTCGGCCAGATCGAAGGCTTCTTCAGCTTTCCGGTGGACCACCTGACCGCGATGCACACGTTCGTGGACTACTTTACCAACCAGGGCTTCAGGGACGCCGATGACGCGGTCGTCGTGGCCCCGGATACGGGCGAGGTGAAGGTCGCCAAGAGGCTTGCGGATCACTTGAGACTCCCGTGGGCGATAGTCAACAAGATACGTCGCCAGCCCGGCCAATCAGAGGTGACGCATGTTATCGGCGACCTTGAAGGTAGGCGCGCCATTATGATAGACGACATAATAGATACCGGCGGGACCACTGTGGGCGCAGCGGAGAGCATCCTCGATTGCGGGGCGACGGAGGTCTACGCTGCGGCAACACACCCCGTGTTCTCGGGCCCGGCATACGAGCGGCTCGAGGAGTCCCCGATAAAAGAGGTTGTCGTCACCGACACCCTGCCCTTGAAGAGCGGCAAACCGCGCAATAAGATAAATGTGCTCACTATCGCCCCGCTCCTCGCGAACACCATTCGTAACGTCTTCTTCGAAGATTCGGTCAGCGAGGTCTTTATGGGGGAGAACCAGCTTTTCTAGTAAACGCACGAAAGGTTAGAGGTATGGCGGATAACATAAGTTTAGAGGCGAGAGCACGCGAGGGCCGTGGCAAGAACGATGCCCGGCGCCTGAGGGCGCAGGGTATGGTGCCGGCTGTCCTCTACGGCGACGGTGGCGGAGCCGGAAGCACCGTGCTCGCGATCCCGGCGAAGGTGGTGGACTACACCCTCCAGCACGTCGGCGACAACGCGCTCTACGACCTGAAGCTCGGCGATCAGGACGACGCCACGGTTCGCGTCGTGGATGTGCAGCGCAACCCGGTTTCGGGCAGGCTGGTGCATGTGGACCTCGCGCCGGTGAACATGCGCGAGCGAATCGTTATAACGGTGCCGCTTACAGTGGCCGGGGCCGATGACTCTCCGGGTGTTACCGAGGGGGGCGTACTGGATCAGGTCGCCTATGAGCTCGAGGTCGAGTCCCTGCCGGGCGACATACCCCAGGGGCTCACGCTCGACGTCTCGGGTCTCCAGATCGGCGACAACCTCACCCTGGCCGACGTAGAGCTTCCCGAGGGCGTAGAGTTGATCTCCGACCCCGAGGAGGTCGCCGCAACCGTCACGCCGCCGACGGAGATTTCTGACGAGGAGATAGAGGCCGCCGGCATCGTCGAGGAGCCGTCCGACGAGCAGGCCGAGGAGGTTGAGCGTGAAGAGGGGACCGAAGAGATTCCTGCCGAGGAGAGGGAGACAGGCCCCGCCGGACAGAATCTTCAGCCTTAAACTCTCGCACCTCTTCGGCGCCCACCAGGCGGCGGGGGAGGCCCAAACCGACGAGGAATCAGCCGGTGAAGAGCCCGACGAGGGCGGCGTGAAGTCGCTCGTCGTCGTGGGCCTTGGAAACCCGGGCCGCTCCTATGAGCGCACCCGCCACAACATCGGATTCCTCGTCGCCGACGAGCTCGCTAAACGTCACGGCGGCTCCTGGCGCGCAAAGAAAAAGGCCGAGGCCGCCCGGGTAGGTCTCGGCTTGAAGGACGTCACGCTTCTTAAGCCGACGACGTATATGAACGATTCGGGGGTGGCTCTCGCCGGGTTCAAAGTTGAGCAGCTCGTAGTTGTACACGACGACCTCGATCTCCCGGCGGGCGATGTCCGCGTAAAGGTCGGCGGTGGGGCCGGCGGGCACAACGGCTTGCGCTCTATCATCCGACATCTAGGCAACAACTTCGTACGGGTGAGGGTTGGCATCGCCCGCCCGCCGGTGGACATGAGCGTCACCGACTACGTGCTCGGTCGGATGGACTCAGCGATCAAAGAGGCCGTCCCGCTCGCCGCCGACGCGGTAGAGGCCGTGATCGAGACCGGCCCCGAAGCCGCGATGAACCGCTTTAACGTACGTTCCTGAGCGGTAAGGCTCTGCAGTTCAGGAGGAGCAGCGGAGCATGCGCCCAGCATCTCGACGCCACCCTTGCTCAGAGTGAGGTTCTGGAAGCTGGCCTCCACTCCGGATGGAAGGTCGAGCTATGGTAACCTACTCGCCACGGCGCTGGCGCACACCACCACCTTTGCCCCTGCACTCCCTCAAGGGAGCGGCTCTCCTCGTCGTCCCCATGAACCTGGAAGAGATCCAGGTGGCCGAGCCCCGCTCCTTTGAGGGAGCGCAGCAGATTGTCGGTGCACGGCCGCGAATTACCGATCATCACCACGGGTGTTACGTCTAGTAGCTCGGCGAGCTTGCGTAGCCTTTCGAAAGAGATGCCGCTTCGGGTGAAACCTTTTGGCCGTTTCTGTTGTTATAGTCGGTATGGAGGCGACGATGCACCATTCGGACCAGACGGGGATCGACCCGCTGGCGGTACGACTGGCGGACGGAGATCCGTGGGCGGCCCGGGATTTGGTCGAACAGCATTACGCCGGGCTGTACCGGTACGCTTTCGCCATGCTCCGTAGCAA
>JALZFP010000167.1 GCA_030861485.1 Actinomycetota bacterium
GGCAGGTGGCGCCAGACGTAGCGGACGTCGCCGAAGTCGCGCAGGAGCTCTCGGACGAACGGCTCGGCCTGTCCGCAGTAGGGGCATTCGAAGTCGCCGTACTCGACGACTGTGACGGGTGCTTCGAGAGGCCCGCGGATGTGGTCGCGTTCCGGATCGACCTCGATGTAGAGGTCGACGAGCGGCTCGTCGGTGCCGAGCAGGGCGTGCATCTGGGCGTGGCGCGGGAGCAGCGCCGTGGCGCGAAACAGGAGCCACGTAATGATCGACGCGCAAAGGGCGGCGCTGAGGATGCCGAGCTTCGCCTCCTCCAGCTGCGGCCCGTCAAAGGCGAGGGTCGCGACTAGCAGCGACACCGTGAAGCCAATTCCAGCGATCGTGCCGCCGCCGGCTACGGCCGCCCAGCCGATCGGCGGCCGTAGCCGCTGGCGGCTTAGTCGAGCCACCAGCCACGACGTGCCGAGAATGCCCACCGGCTTGCCAACAACGTAGCCGAACAGGATCCCGAGTGTGATCGGCGAGCTGAGGGCTCGCTCCAGGAAGCCACCGTCGATCGCGATCCCCGCATTCGCGAGCGCGAACAGCGGAACTATTACGTAGCTGGTCCACGGGTGGTAGAGCAGCTGCAGCCGCTCGTTGGCCGAGATCACCGACCTCAGCTCGTTGCGCGCGGAGCGCTCCAGCTCTGGTGTCGGTTGCTCGCGGAACTCCCGAAAGCGATCGCCGGCGCGCTCAAGATCGGACCGCGCTGCCGGGTAGGCGTATGTCAAGAGACCCATCGCGAGGCCCAGAACCACCGGCTCCACGCCCGACTCGAGCAGCGCCACCCAGGTCGCCGCCCCGAGCAGCGCGTAGACGAGGGCCTGACGCACGCCGAGTGCGCGCACGACGAGGACCGCTCCAAACACGCCCAGGGCGGCGAGCAGCGCCGAGACCTTGACCTGCTCGGTGTAGACCGTTGCGATGACGACGAGCGCGAGGATGTCGTCGACCACGACCACCGTGAGGATGAACACCCGCAGCCGATCAGGAAGACGCCGCCCCACGAGTGCGAGCAGGCCGAGCGCGAAGGCCGTGTCGGTCGACATCGCGATGCCCCAGCCGAGTGCGGACGAACCGCCCATGTTGAAGGCGAGGTAGATGGCGATCGCCGTCGCCATCCCGCCGATCCCGGCAAGCAGCGGCAGGGCGAACCGTCGTCGCTCTCGCAGCTCGCCGAGGTCGAACTCGCGCCGCGTCTCGAGCCCCAGCACGAAGAAGAAGAACGTCATCAGCCCGCTGTTCACCCAATGACGGAGATCGAGCGCGACCCCCACCCCGCCGAGGTCGACCGAGAGCGTCGTCCCCCAAAGCGCGTCGTAGGAGGAAGCGTCGACGTTGACCCACACAAGCGCAGCGATCGCCGCAGAAAGCAGAATTAACGCGCCGCCGGCCTCTGTGCGCAAAAACTCCCGTAGCGGCGTCTGGAACCTCCGGATCCAAGTCGTGCGCCCCGAGAACGGCTGAGATGGCTGCGACGTCGTCACACTCTGCTCCCAGGCCAGCGGCGACGGCGCAATTCGAGTACTGCCCTGCGCATCGGGATCAGCATCGCCAGCCGGTCGGCGCCTTCCGTGCGGCGATCTCAGACGTCTCTTGGGGTCGCTTACGGGGTCGCGGTGGGTGCTCAGCTTGCAGCGCAAGCTCGTCCATCGACCAGCCCCGCAGCCGTGCTACCGCCTCGTACGTGCACTGGGCGAAGTCGAGGATCGCGCGTCCGGGGTCGGCGGTAGCACGCACATCATCGTACGAGGGGAGGAACTCCCCGAGCTGCGAATCGTAGCTGGCCCTTTCGGGCAAGATGGGCTGGTCGGGGAATCCTGCCGGCTCCGGCAAGGTGTAGGAGTAGAAGGCGGCACCCACTTCGCGTACCCTATCCTCGCCGGGGAAGGTGCCGCCGGGCCAGAAGCCTAAGCTGCTGAGTTCCACATTTTGCTGACGTTGCCGTTACACCTCTCCTCAACGGCGCGGGACGTACTCCTCGGCCAGCTCGGCGAAGGAGTGGCGCAGGATCTCTGGTGCTGCTGGGTCCCCGCGGCGGAGGGCCCGGGCCATGGACTTGGCCTGATCGAAGGATGGAGAAGTGCTCCCCAAGTCGCTCTTCCTCGAAGGAGGCATGCACGGCCGTCCGGACGTCCCTCATCTTGGCGCCGCGAAAGGAGGCGGCGCCTCTAAGGTACTTCGTCCACCACTCGCGCGTCGCGGCCGTTGCGCCTGCGTTCAACCGCGACTGCACCTTGTAGATGAGACTGTCGAGTGCCGGTGCGGAAGGATCGCGAAGGTTCATAGATTGTTCACTCCAGCCGGGTAGGTACCGCGCCCACAAAGGCTTTAGTCAGTTCAGCGTCCCGTATAGCATAGTGCATAAGCAGACTCAAACGTGCCTCGCTATCGCACTCAGAAACCTAGAGATTAAAGGACATAGAAAGGGAACCGGGTCCTTTAGGGGCTCCGGATTTCGTACTGGGGTAGGGGAAGCCTGCTCGGCCCCCCTTTCTGCACAACTTTCTATAACCAACGGGTTACCGGGTTTCGACAGCGTATGTGGAAAGGGGGCAGGCCTAAGAAAGGTTAGATGCTGCAACCATGCTGCAACCGGAGCCGGACGCATCCGGACAGAGCAGGAAAACGACGGTGCAAGAAACGGCAAAAACCGCTTGTATATGCGACTTTTTCCGACAGGGCAGAACTCACCCGGAAAGGTTTGACCTAACAAGGAGGGGGTCGCTGGTTCAAATCCAGCATCACCCACTACGTTTTTCCTGCAAATTACGGTATTTTATGGGCGTCAAGAGAGGATCGGGAGGGGTATCCGGGCCTGTTTGCTGCAACCCGAGCGAAATCAAGGAGACAGCAACTGCATAGTTCAGCATCTCGACGGTTGGTCACCTTACTTCGAGAACCACCTTCTGGTCGGGGCGGTAGTATCCTTTCCTGTCAGCCGTTAGGATGATGACCGACAATTCATGGGTGCCACTTCCGATCTCGGAGACGGGTATGGCCCGCTCGAACCCCGAATACCTGTACGACGGGTCGCCGAGGGACTTGGCCACATCCCCCCTCTCCGCTCCGTAGAAGGCGGGGAAGAGCTTGCCGTCCACGTCCACGTAGGCCCCGCCCGCCACGCTTTCGTTGTCGGCGTCCACGGCCCACCCAGCTAGCTCTATAAAAGATCCCTCTTCGGGAACTACGAAGGATCGGTTCTGTCGGCTCATTTCGCCGCCGGTTATGACGTCTATGGCAGAGGGGGTTGCGGACGCAACGGGAGAAAGATCAGAAAGCGGCGGGAGTGAACTTTGGGCCTGTCGTTGGGAGAAGACGTTGTAGCCAAGCCTCTGCAGAATAGGGGCACGCTTTCTTACGATCTTGGCGGAGGGGTACAGGGTCCTCGTTAAGAGCTCATCGGGCTGAGTTTCGTATGTAGAGAGGATAAACGCTGCTCTCTCCCTAGATACTTTTTCGCGGCTTCCCTGCTTGACCCCTTCGGAGTAAGAAATAGTGGCGCTTAGCAGTATGATCCCGGAGAAGGCTACTAGTAAGACGGTGTTGAGCCTTGCTCTCTTTTCGAACACTGTCTTGGCCAGCATTGCGTAAACACTCACCACCGCGAGGATAGAGAAGGAGGTGTATCTCGATTCCAGCGCCTGCTCGACCCCGAACCCGGAGCGCCCCAGCGTGATGGACGTCAGTATGCAAAAAGAGTAAAGCAGAAGAGAAATCCAGAACGAGAACTCACTAATTCTCCTGTCCTTATAGATTATTAAGAGGAGGATCACCAGAGCGAGACAAGACAGCAACAAACCGCTGGCAAAGGCGGAGTTTTGTTCCCAGAACAGTGAACTTCCTAGGGAGGTCAGAAAATATTGTGCTCCTACTAGGGGATGCTCGAAGGCGTAGAATAAAGACGGGTGGTCCTCGGGTTTCACGTAACCGACGAAGTAGGCGACCCACTCTCCCAGGCCGATCAAACCCCAAACCACGATCATAGCCCTCTTTGTCGCCTTCTCCACGGGACTGACGAACAACGGCAAGACTCCTACCGGCCACACCAATAGCCCTTGCACGGTAGAGAACGAGGCAACCGTACCACTCCCTAAGGCTGCCACGAAGGTTAGCTTCTTCAAGCTGCTATGCCCCAAAACATACAGTAGAAAAAGTGAGAGCACGCCGAAGGTCTGCGTAAAGGCGAAGTTGAT
>JALZFP010000241.1 GCA_030861485.1 Actinomycetota bacterium
AGGTGGTGGCGCACCTCAGGGAGGTTGAGGGAGGCACGAAAGCGTCTCTACGTTCTGAGAGTGTTGATGTGGGGGAGCTCGCGCGCCTCTTCGGGGGTGGCGGGCACCGGTTGGCGGCGGGCTACACGGCGAGCAAGCCCCCCAGAGAGGCTAGGGAGGACCTTCTCTTGGTCCTGAAGGGCGTCGTGGACCTCGGCGATGGCGCCGGAGGTGCCGGATAGACCGGCGAGCCTTCTCCGGCGCGCTCCTGCTGGACAAGCCGTCCGGTATCACTAGCGCCCGGGCCGTCGCCCGAGTGAAGCGTCTCCTGCCAAAGGGGCCCAGGGTCGGACACACCGGCACTCTAGACCCCCTCGCCTCCGGTCTCCTAGTGCTACTCGTAGGCCGCGCGACCCGGCTCTCACGCTACGTGACCGGTCTTGACAAAGAGTACACCGCCACGGCCCGCTTTGGCGCCACCTCCGATACCCTTGACGCGGACGGGGAGATCACAGCCCTTAAACAAGCCTCAATCCCCGACGCCACCGCCCTCCGGGCCGCCACCGAACGCTTCATTGGCGAGATAATTCAGACCCCGCCGATGGCCTCAGCCGTCAAGGTAGGGGGCGAGCGCCTCTACAAAGCATTGCGCCGTGGTGAGACCGTCGAGCGTGAGAGCCGCTCCGCAAAGGTCCACGCCTTTAAGCTCCTGTCCCTTGACGGCGACGACGCGACCTTCGCTGTCTCCTGCAGTAGCGGTACCTACGTCCGCACCCTCGTCGCTGACCTAGCGAACTCTTTGGGCACGGGTGCATACCTTACCGCCCTCCGCCGCACACGGGTGGGGCACCTTACGCTTGATGAGGCAGTCAAACTTGAAGTGCTTGAAGAGCCTATCGCAGGCACCTTACTAAAACGCATAATACCACCGAAAGAAGTGGTAGCGCATCTGCCGCGGGTAGGGGTTTCGGAAGAGGAGCGCTCTCTGGTGTGCAACGGTGGGCGTTTGGGAGCGTTTGGGGTAGGGGGAAGCTTTCGAGCGGAAGCCGGGGAGGAGTTATTGGCGATATATCGAGATGAGGGCGAGGTCTCCAGGGTGGAGGTCGTGTTGTGCGGCGCGTAGTCGGACCTGTGGTGGTTGCTTTGGGAAACTTCGACGGGGTGCATCTGGGGCACCAGGTCGTGGTGCGGCGCGCGGTCGAAGAGGCGCGGTCGCGGGGCATGCGCGCGGTCGCAGTGACCTTTGATCCCCACCCGCGGGCCGTTCTGAGGCCGGGGAGCGAGCCGAAGCTCTTGACCGTGTTGGAGGTGCGCGAGGAGCTGTTGCTCGGGTGCGGGGTAGACGAGGTAAGGGTGCTACGGTTCGATCTGGACCTGTCGAAAAAGAGCCCTGGGGACTTCGTACGGGAGGTGCTCGTCGGGGAGCTTGGGGCAGGGGTGGTGGTGGTTGGGGAGAACTTCCGGTTCGGTTACAAAGCCTCGGGGGATGTCAAGGATCTCGACAGACACATGCGAGATGCGGGTGGGGAGGCGTACGCTGTACCCACCTACGTCTTAGGGGAAGCCGCCGGTTCGGGTGAAGCCATTAACTCCACGAGGATACGCATGCTCTTGCACGACGGCGAGGCGCGCGAGGCCGCGAGGCTATTAGGGAGGCCGTACTCCTTACGGGGCGTGGTAGTCGAGGGGGACAAGCGAGGCCACGCTCTAGGCTTTCCCACCGCCAACGTACTCCCAGGTGCGGTCGCGCTCGTTCCCGGTCGAGGGGTGTACGCCGGGCACGTAAGGGTAGGAGAGGAGCGTTACGGGGCGTGTACCAACGTCGGCGTCGCGCCCACCTTCGAGAGGCGGGAGAGCAGGGTCGAGGCCTATCTGCTGGACTACGAAGGGGATCTGTACGGGGAGGTGATCGACGTTACCTTCGAAGAGCGCCTGCGGCCGGAGAAGCAGTTCTCGGGCGTGTACGAACTAAAGGAGCAGATAGCGCGCGACGTCGCGGAGGCGCGTCGCGTCGTAGGGAGATGAGCGGTTATTAGATCGATGCATGTGGTAGCATATGCGCGATTAGAGACGAATCGAGAGAACCACGGAGCAAAGAGGAGAAGAAAGACGTTGGCGGTAGGAGAGGATAAAGACACGATAATTCAGGAGTACGCGACCAAGGACGGCGACACGGGTTCGCCGGAGGTTCAGGTCGCTGTACTGACGGACCGCATCCGGTACCTTACAGAGCACATGCGCGAGCACAAGCACGATTTCCATTCGAGGCGGGGCCTTCTGAAGTTGGTCGGCAAGAGGCGTCGTCTCTTGAAATACCTGCAGAAAAAGGACATCGAGCGTTACCGGACGCTCATAGGAAGGCTTGGGCTGCGCCGATAAGCACCGCCTGTCGAACCTTTCTTTTAGTAGAAGCACAGAGGAGAAAAAGAATATGCGTTTAGAGATACCCGTAGGCGAGCGGTCGATGGTGCTCGAAACCGGGAAGCTGGCCCGCCAGGCGGGCGGCGCCGTGCTGGCCCAGCTCGGGGATACGGTCGTGCTCGCGACCGCGACCCGCTCAGTGGCCGCGAGGCCCGGCGTGGACTTCCTACCTTTGAGCGTGGACATCGAGGAGAGGATGGCTTCGGCCGGCAAAATCCCCGGAGGCTTCATAAAACGTGAGGGGAGGCCCAGCGAGAGGGCCATCCTCACCGCCCGTCTCACTGACCGTCCCTTGAGGCCCCTCTTTCCGAAGGGATACCGCAACGAGGTTCAGGTCATCGGCACTGTCTTTGGTGCCGACCAGGAGACGCCCTACGACACGGTCAGCATGGTGGGGGCGTCGGCGGCCCTGGCACTCTCGGACATACCCTTCGATGGACCGATAGGGGCTGTGAGGGTCGCGCGCTCACTCGACGGCGCCTTCATCCTCAACCCGACTTACGGCCAGATAGCGGAGAGCGATCTGGACCTCGTCGTGGCGGGGACGAAGGAAGCGATCACCATGGTCGAGGCCGGCGCAGATGAGGTACCCGAGGAGGTGATGGTCGAGGCGTTGCTGATCGCCCAGGGGGCCATACAGGAGCAGGCCGAGGCCATCGACGGTTGGGCCGGAGAGTACGGCGAAGCGAAGCAAGAGGTAGTCGGCATTGGGGATGAGAACCCGTTCGTCGGCGAGCTCAGGGAGCGATACCTCGACTCCATAAAGGAGGCCATCGTCAACCCCGACCGCAGGGGGCGTCACGAGGCCCTGGACGAGCTCAGGACAGAGCTAATCGAGGCGCGCGAGCCGGAGGAGGCCGCGCAAATACAAGCTGCCGTCTCCTCACTCGAAAAGGAGGCGTTCAGAAAGCTGTACTTGGAGGACCGCAAGCGCACAGACCTCAGAGGGATGGACGAGATCCGCCCGACTACGGCGGAGGTCAGGATTATACCTCGCGTGCACGGCACGGGGCTCTTTACCCGTGGCGAGACGCAGGTGCTCTCCTCTCTCGCCCTGGCGGATCTGGGGCTCGCCCAGAGGCTAGACACTATAGAGCCTGTGGTCGGCAAGCGCTACATGCACCACTACAACTTCCCACCCTACTCCACCGGCGAGACCGGCAGGGTCGGTGCGCCGCGCCGGCGCGAGATCGGGCACGGGGCCCTGGCTGAGCGCGCCCTGGTACCGGTGATCCCGCCTGAGGAGACCTTCCCGTACGCGCTGCGTATCGTCTCGGACGTTCTGGAGTCAAATGGCTCCTCCTCTATGGCGAGCGTGTGCGGCTCTACGCTCGCGCTCATGGACGGCGGCGTGCCGATCAAGTCGCCCGTCGCGGGCGTTGCGATGGGTCTCGTTAAGGAGGGCGACGACTACGTGATCCTCTCGGACATACAGGGCCTGGAGGACCACATGGGCGACATGGACTTTAAGGTTGCCGGCACCCGCGACGGTATCACCGCGCTGCAGATGGACATGAAGATCACCGGGGTTTCGGCGGACCTCTTGAGGGAAGCTTTAGGGCAGGCCCGGAGGGGGCGGCTCCAGATCCTGGACATCATGAACGACACGATCGCCGAGCCCAGGAACGAGGTCTCCGAGTTCGCGCCGAGGGTTGAGGTAGTGAAGATACCGACCGACAAAATTGGGCTCCTCATCGGCCCCGGCGGGAAGACGATTAATGCGCTGCAGGAGCAGTTCGCGGTGAGTATCTCTGTCGAGGACGACGGCACGGTCCACATTGCGGGCGACGGGGCGGCGGCGAAGGAGGCCGCCGCCGCGGTGACCGGCATGACCAAGGACGTGGAGTCCGGCGAGATCTACACGGGCAAGGTCGTTAAGACCACGAACTTCGGCGCCTTTGTCGAGCTCATACCAGGTCGCGACGGGCTCGTGCACATCTCGCGTCTCGCCCCGGGGCGGGTCGAGCGGGTGGAGGACGTTGTCACGGAGGGCGACCGCATAAAGGTCCGCGTCCTCGACATCGACAAGCAGAAGCGCATCTCTCTAGAGAAGCTGGAGGACTAGCACCCTTGAGCGAGAGAAACGTTAACGTAAAGGAGCTTCCGGGGGGCTTGAGGGTCTTTACGGAGCCTTTGGAGGAGGCGACGAGCGTCTCTTTGGGAGTCTGGATTCGGGCGGGCAGCCGCGACGAGAAGGACGAGGTCGCCGGCATCACCCACCTTATGGAGCACATGCTCTTCAAGGGTACGCCTTCGATGGACGCCCTAGGCATAGCCGAGGCCTTCGAGAGCATCGGGGCCCAGGACAACGCGGCGACCGGCGAGGAGTACACAGTCCTCTACGCCCGCTTTCTGCCCGAGCATTTGGAGAGGGCACTAGACATCATGAGCGAGATGGTCTCCTCGCCCACCCTGGCCGACCTCGAGCGCGAACGGGAGGTCATCGTTGAGGAGATCAAGATGTACGAAGACAGGCCCGACCAGCTCTCCGACGAGTATCTCTCCGGCTTGATTTTCCACGGCGACACTCTGGGACGGCCCATAATCGGTTCGGTCGAGACGGTACGCGGCGTGGATCACGGCACCCTACGCAGCTTCCACGCTAGCACCTACAACGGCTCTAACGTCTTCGTCGTCGGGGCGGGCAAGCTCGATTCCGCCGAGCTGGAGCGCATGGTCGGGGAGAAGCTGGCGGGTAAGCTCCCCTCGGGGGAGGCGTTCACCCGAGAGGCTAACCCGACGCCGCCGGAGAGCCGCTTTTTCTATAAGTTTAAGGAGACCGAGCAGTACCACGTGGCGATGGGCTCCCTGGGTTTGCCTGCGAGCAGCGAGGATCGCTACGCGATGAGCGCGCTCAACAATGTCCTGGGCGGCGGGATGAGCAGCCGCCTCTTCCAGGAGGTTCGCGAGAAGCGGGGCCTTGCCTACGCCGTGTACTCCTACCATCAGGGCTACTCCGACGCGGGCGCCGTAAAGATGTACGTCGGCTCTACGACCGGCAACGTCGAAGAGGCCGTCGGGGTCATCACTGGGCAGCTGGACCGCATCCGGGAGGAACCAGTGAGCGAGGAGGAGCTCGCACGCACCAAGGAGCAGCTCAAGAGCTCGACCATACTCGCCATGGAGAGTACTGCCGCGAGGATGACCCGCATAGGCCGGAGCGTTATAACGGGCTCCGAGCTTCTGACGCCCGAGGAAATCTCCGCCCGTATCGAGGCGGTGACTCCACAAGATGTCGAGCGGCTTGCCAAGACACATTTGAAACTCGAGAATATGTACCTCGCCGCCGTCGGGCCAAAAGAGCTCGACCTGGGGAGGTATCTCAGCAGCAATTAGCCGTCGGCGAGAGAAAAGCCAGCGGCTAGTTGCTAGTAGCTGAGTGCTTCGAAAGGAGGTATTTTAAGCTGTTAAACGACAGAACCCTACAAGTCGTACCTCTGGGTGGCCTGGGAGAGATAGGCAAGAACATGACCGCCGTGCGGCAGGAGAGCGGCATCGTTCTGGTCGACGCCGGCCTGGCCTTTCCGGACGAGGAGATGCCAGGGATCGACCTGGTCCTGCCCGACTTCTCTTTCCTCAGAGAGCACCGGGACGAACTCAAAGCTGTCGTGCTTACTCACGGGCACGAGGACCATGTGGGCGCCCTGCCGTATCTTTTGCGCGAGTTCGAGGGGCTACCCGTCTACGGGACGAAGCTCACGCTAGGTCTCGTGCGCCCTAAGCTCGCCGAGTTCGGCATAAAGAACGCGGATTTGCGAGAGGTAAAGGCCGGCGAGGGGATAAAGGTTACCGGTTTCGGTATGGAGTTCGTCAACGTCAACCACTCCATCCCCGATGCGATCGCCGCGGTGCTGCGCACGGTAGTGGGCGTTGTGGTCTTTAGTGGCGACTACAAGATAGACCTTACCCCCATCGAGGGCGAGCCGATGGACCTCTCGCGCTACGCGGCCCTGGGGGAGGAGGGCGTGCTTGCCTACTTTGGCGACTCGACCAACTCCGAAAGGGAGGGCTACGTGCCCAGCGAAAAGGTCGTTGCAGAGACCTTTAACGACGTCTTCAAGAGTACCACGGGGCGCATAATTGTTGCGTCTTTCGCCTCGCACATCCACCGCATAAGCCAGGTCGTCGAGGCGGCCAAAAAGCACGGCCGACTGGTTGGGGTGACGGGCAGGAGCATGATCCGCAACGTCCAGATAGCGCGTGAGCTCGGCTACCTCGACCTCCCGGAGGCGATGCTCGTGAACCAACGGGACATCAACCAGATCCCAGATAGCGACATCGTGATCCTGACCACTGGCTCGCAGGGCGAGCCCCTAGCGGCTCTTTCGCGTATCGCTAACGGCACCCACAGGCAGCTAGAGGTCGGACCCGGCGACGTTGTAATCATCTCCGCTACCCCTATTCCGGGAAACGAACGAGGTGTCTCGCGCACGATCAACAACCTCATGAAGCGGGGCGCCGAAGTTCTCTACACTCCCTTGCGGGACGTGCACGTCTCGGGTCACGCGGCTAAAGAGGAGCAGAAGCTTGTACTCTCTCTCCTGAAACCCAAATTCTTCGTCCCGGTGCACGGCGAGTTTAGGCACCTCAAGCACCACGCGGAGACGGCCATGAGCTTGGGGGTGCCAGAGGAGAACATTTTCATCCTCGAGAACGGCGGTCGGGTAGAGTTCACAGCCGGTGACAAGGCGCGGGTGATCGATCCCGTCCCAGCAGGGATGTTCCTCGTGGACGGGGGGGGCGTAGCGGACACGTCCACGGCTATCATGCGCGAGCGCCAGCAGCTCTCGGAGGAGGGGATGTTCATCGTAATCGCCAGGATTAACGCCCAGAACGGTGCCCTGCTCAGCCCGCCGGACGTGATCAGCAGAGGCTTCGTCGACCCGCAGGCCCAAAACGGCCTCGTGGACGAGTCCATCGGCGTCGTTACACAGACCCTGGAGAAGACCGCCAGCGGGCGCGTCACCGACTGGGGTGAGCTGAAGAACGCTATCCGCCGGGACCTTTCCACCTTCCTCTCCCAGAGGACGCGCAAGCGCCCGATCATACTCCCGCTAATAGTTGAGGTCTAAGAACAGAGCCACACCACATAAAGTGTCCGAGGTTGTCACCCCGGTTTCTGCGCTAGACTAAGGCTCATGGCTACTAGAAAACGGGCCTCGCGCAGAGCCTCCGGCAGGGTCATGAAACGGTCTTCAGGCACGAGGAAGCGAGGCTCCGCTGCCCGTAAGAAGGGCGGGACGTCGTTGGCCCTGCTCGTGGAGCGTATCGCGCATATCTTCTCTCCTGAGGTCGTGGGCGCCCTTCTGCTCGTCGCCGGGTTGTTCTTTAGCGCGGCATTCCTCACGGGCCGGGGGGCGTTCCTGGGCGAGGCTGGCTTCGCCGCGTTGACGCACCTTCTGGGTCCGGTCGGCCTGGCACTCGCGCCGCTCGCCGCGCTCGCCGGGGTCCTGTTGTTGCTCGGGAACTTGCCTTGGCTGAGGACTTTGGGGATGGCACTCCTTCTCCTGGCCTTCGCCACGGCCCTGGCGGGGTTTTTGCCCGAGAATCTGCGCTTCGACGCCAGCGTCTACCCGGGCCGTGGCGGTCTTCTTGGGAGTGGCCTGTACTCGGCCATATATACAGCCGGGGGCACCGTCGCGGCCGTGCTCGCACTCGTATTTCTCTATGTTGTGGGAGTTTTGTTGGTTACCGGCGTCACCCTTGAGTTGCTCGCCGAAAAGGCAGACGAGCTCGCACGCTCCCTCTACTCCGGGCTGCAGGGGTTTCTCGGAAAGCCCCGGAGTGGGGGGGACCGTCCGACCTCCGGGCATGCGCGGGAGGAGGTACCGCCGGTCGAGGATCCGCCGCCGGAAGAGGACTACGCTGGAGTGTCGCGTGGCCCTGGGGACGAGGGGGGCGAGGCCCTGGAGATCGTGGTGCCAGAGCGGCGGGACCCCTCGGGCTTTGAGGAGGACCGGGAGGTTGTGACCGGAGAGTACATACCCCCCGCGCTCTCCCTGTTGAGCTTCGGGCGTGGCGACGCCGAGCACGATGCCGAGGGGACGAGCCAAAGGCTCACGCGAGCCCTCTCCGAGCTTGGGGTGGAAGCGCACGTGGTCCGGGCGGTTGTGGGGCCACGGGTCACACGCTACGAGCTACGCCTGGGGAGCGGTGTCAAGGTCGGCAAGGTGAGGAACCTGCAGCAGGACA
>JALZFP010000268.1 GCA_030861485.1 Actinomycetota bacterium
CGATGACGCGCAACGATTTGAGGCGCTCCTTGAACCGTTCGTCGTGCTCCCAGACGCGGCGGTTGGTCGTGTAGATGACGCCGGTGCGGTATTCCATCTCTGCTTCTACGATCTTCGACGAGACGAACTTGTGCAGCTTGAAGGACGGCATCGCTGGCACCTCCGGCGGCAGATAATCGTCTGAAGTACCTTCACCGCGAATCGTCGCGATCGGCAAGATGAAGTGTCCAATCTCGGTCGAGCGCTTGACTCCGCCGCACTTGCCCAGAAAGAGTACGCCTTTTGGCTTGATCGCCAGGAGTAGATCCATCACGGTCGCGGCGCTGGCCGAGCCGATGCCAAAGTTGATAATGCTGAGCTCGTTCTCGGTTGCCGTCTGCATCGGCCGGTTGAGACCACGCACCGGCACGTCGAAGCGTTGCGCGAACTTCTCGACGTAGTTGCCGAAGTTGGTGAGCAGGATATACTCGCCGAACTCCGCCAACGGCGTGTCCGTATAGCGCGGCAGCCAGTTCTCGACGATCGCGTCTTTAGTCTTCATAGCCCTCCTTTCCCGGGCATGGGTCCGTAAGCGCCGCGCGAACCACACGGAAGTTATAGACAGTATGGGCGCTGTCAGGCTCTGGATTCCTCTTCTTCTACGGCGATCAGCTCCTCGGCGGCTTCTACCTGCTCCCGTCCGCCAAGCATAAAGCTGCCGACAACGATGAGGACCAAAAAAGGAGCAAGCCCGAGTCCTACCCCCAAGCCCTGGATCCCGCCCCAGTAACTGATGAGCAAGCCTACACCCGCAGCGCCGAGACCCCCGATCCACACCAAAACGTTGCCTACTTTTTGCAGCCCGGAGCCCGAAACCTCTTCGGGGTTCATTATCTCTGTCCAGAGGAGCCCCCACCGCTTCACCCGCGGGTAGAGGGCAAGCAGCAGGATCGGTCCCAGAACGATGGCCATTATGGCGTTGTTCGGCGTGATGAGGAGCAAGGACGCCGTAAACGGAATGAGCCCCAGCAGGTCGATGAACCAAGAGATTATGACGGCGCCGATCACTGAGGCCAGAAAGGCTAGAGCGACATACACTCCAAACTTCTTGCCAGAGTCTACGTTTGGCTCCATGTTCTCCCCACTTCGAAAGTATGCGCCCCACATCTTGTACGGCAACAGGGCTAGGAAGAAGTTTCCCACGAACCCACCGATGCTCCCCAAGCTCAAAGTGCCGAAGAAATCCCCGATGAGGTTTCCTATTGCAGCTCCCCAAGCCCCAGCCGGGCCAAACAAGAGACCGAAGACGACCGGGAAAGCGTTGGCCGGTCGGATCTCGATGAACCCCGGGACGAGGGGGATGCCCTTGAACGGGATAAGAAGTGCCGCATAGATCGCAGCGCTCAAGGCAACCAGCACGACCATCTGGGTATGCCGCCACATCGCAAAAGCCTCTCTCATAGCACGCCTCCCTCTTCTGAGGTTACAAGCAATCGCACTTACCGGCTAAACCCCTCCAACCCCCCGTACCCCGCCACTCGCAACGCAACAGACCCAGCTAAGAGCGCCGTGAACGCAATTAGAGCCAGGACGTCCCGTCGGCCTACGGCCGTCTGGAGGAAGAAGGTGCGCTTGGGGCTGGCTCCAAACCCCTTGGATTCCAGGGCCATGCTGAAGACGTTCGTCGAGCGGATGGTCGAGACAAAGACCGGAACCAAGAGCGGTACGTACTTCCGTATGCGTTGGACAACGCTCCCGGATTTAAGATCGAGCCCCCGGGACCGTTGGGCCTGACTAATAGTCAGGCCTGTAGTCACTATAGTCGGGACCAGTCGCAGGGCCGTCGAGACCGCAAAGGCGAACCGGTATGGAAGCCCGAGCCGGACGAGCCCGATAGCCACCTCCTCGTTGCGCGTGGTAGAGAGAAAGATCATGCCCGCAATAATGGTGATGTCTATGCGTAACGCGATGCTTATTCCATACAGGAGAGTCTCCTGCTCGACGAAGAGAAAGAACGGCGTCTGCCCGCTACCAAAGATGGACCACAAAATGACGGTCAGGAGGGCGATCGTAACCAGGATAAACCAGATGCGCCGAAGATTCTCCAGAACTTTCGCTAGATACCCGAAGAGGAGTACCAGTACCAGCACTGCCGCCTCGTAGAGTGGGCTCAGAAACACAAACGGCAGAACGAACATTCCCAGTAGCAGGAAGATCTTCGTCCGTGGGTCTAGGTGGTGGACCCATGTATCTCGATCGAGGTACAGGGAGGGATCCATCTATCCGTCCTCGGTCACTCGCAACATCTCCTCAACCGAAAGGGTAGGAAACCCTAGAGAGTTGCCAAGTGAGACGATGTGGGGAGGCCGGAGAAAGGCGTCCCGTAGTTCCTCCTCCTGGGCGAAGACCTCCCGGACGGTCCCGGAAATACTCACCTTCCCATCCCTGACCACCACCGCCCGGTGCGCGTACTCGGCCACGACCCACATAGTATGGGTCACGACGATGAGTGTGGAACCCGCCTCGTTTAGTCGCTGAACGAGGTCCATCATGCTACGCTGCTCGGCGTAGTCTAGGCCAGTTGTCGGCTCGTCCAATATTATGACCTCCGGCCGCACAGCCAGCACCGAGGCCACAGCCACCCGCTGGCGCTCGCCCTTCGTGAGCCCGAACGGGTCCTCGTTTCCGCGTTCCTCCATCCCCACCGCGGCGAGGGCCTCTAGAACCCGCTCCTTAACCTCCTCCTCTCCCATCTCACGGATTCTTGGTCCGAATGCCACCTCGTCGAAGACGGTGTCCGAGAATATCTGGTGGTCGGGATTCTGGAAGACGTACCCAACCCACTGCCCGAGTCGGCGTATCCCTTGCTCTACGGTCTCCTCCCCGCCTACTCGGACGGATCCTTCGGTGGGCTTCAGGAGCCCGTTAAAGTGTTTGACGAGCGTCGTCTTCCCCGACCCGTTCTGGCCCACCACGGCGATAAACTCGCCCTGTCGGATGTTTAAGCTCACGTCCTGTAGGGCGACCACGCCGTTGGGATAGCGATGCGTCAGATCCTGGACCTCGATAAGCGACTCCCCGTAACCCTCCTTCCGCGCCTCGTCCGCCGCAACTAGCTTCTGGTGGCGCTCCGGGCTCACCCGCCAGCCGCGCCGCTCAAACTCCTCTGCCCCCTCCTCAGGTGTCAGGGGCAGTTGTTCTCGCTCCACCCCCCGCTTCCGGAAAAAGCGGGCCACCTGGAGCGGCATAATGTTGGACTCTTCTAGAAGCTCCACGTCCCTCAGAACTTCCTGAGCAGGCCGGTCGGCGACTATCTCACCGTCCCGCAAGATAACGATGCGGTCGGCACCCAGGGTCTCCTCAGTCTCATGCTCGACTACTATCAAAGTCACGTCGTCCTGGTTTTTTAGTTCCCCAGCGATCTCAAACACTTCCAGCTTCCCAATGGGGTCCAGATCCGTGGTCGGCTCGTCCAGGCACAGGATGCGCGGCTCTATGGACAGCACAGACGCTATGGCCAGACGCTGTTTCTGTCCGCCCGATAGGGTCGCTGGCTGTCGACCTTCGAACCCGTTCAGGTGTACCTGTTTGAGCACCCTCCCCACGCGCCGGACCATCTCTTCCCGCTCCACCTGGAAGTTCTCCGGCCCGAAGGCAACTTCGAGAGAAACATTGGTAGAGAAGAGCTGGGCCTCAAAGTCTTGGAAGACTAGCCCTACCTCCCGGGCAAACTC
>JALZFP010000270.1 GCA_030861485.1 Actinomycetota bacterium
ATTGGCGTTGGTGAAGCCCTCCATCACAACGGCGCCAACCCCGAGCCTCCCGAAGACCCGGCTCGCCACCAAGCTCGCCACTCCGCTGGAGAAGTCCACTACAATCGTGGCACCTCGCATTGCCGAGCTGTTTGTGGCCCTCTCCAAGCGCTCGACGTACTGCTCAACGGCCCGGCCCGGGTAGATGAGCTCCCCTATGTCTTCCCCGTGGGCACGGCGGTACTCCTCCCGCACGAAGACCTTCTCTATTGCGCGCTGGCCGGACTCGCTCATCGGAGTCGCCCCCGATGAGAGGAAGAGGATCTCAACGTCGTCCGGGTCGTGGCCGGCCCTGACATGAGCGCCGGCCTCCGACTTGCCCGCCAGGACATCGTGGCGAACCACGCCCGCGTGGGCCGCTCTCAAGTCCCTTACGTGTACACCCGTCCCCAAGAGCGCACTCGTCATAGCCCTCTTTACGACCTGGGCGGCCTTGCTGGAGTCACGGCCCAGGGTGACCACTACCCCTGGGTCGAGCTCCGTGCCGAAGGAGGAAGCGAGCCGTATCGTGAACTCGGGTGTAAGATCCACGTTGAACTTACCAGCGACTACGCCGCCCTTGAAGACCGTACGGAGGCCCATTGTCTCGTATATAAGGCTCCCAGTTACGTTCGCGCCACTCTCGACGGTCTTGTGCGGAAATATCTTAACTTCCGGAGCGACGGTGGCCCCCTCGCCGACGATGACGTCGTCGCCCAACGCACTGCGCTCCAGTATACGTGCCCGCCCCTGAATATAGGAGTAACGCCCGATCAAAGTGTCCACGAGCTCGGCCCCCTCGCCGACATAGGTGCCCTCAGCGATCACGCTGCGCTCGACCGACGCGCCCGCGCCGATCACGACGTTGCCGGCGACTACGGAGTACGGGCTCACTCTAGCTCCCTCATCGACACGGACGTTCTCCCCAATCACGACTGGCCCCTCCAGCTCCTCGTCGTTTACTTGCGCCCTCTGACCCACGTAGACGTTCTCCCTCAGACGCGTCCCCGGCGGCCGCACATATCGCACCTTGCCGTCCAAGACATCCCTCTGGGCGCTCATATACTGCTCGAGCGTCCCTATGTCCTCCCAATAATCCTCCGTCACGAATCCATAGAGAGCACGCTGATCCTCCAAAAGCTTCGGGAAGAGCTCCTTGGAGAAGTCGTATTCGCCCTTGGCGGGAATCTCCGCCAGAACCGACGGCTCGAGCAAGTAGATACCGGTGTTCACCGTGTCAGAGAAAACCTGCCCCCAGGCCGGCTTCTCCAGGAAACGCGAGATGCGGCCGTCCTCCTCGGTAATGACAATTCCGAAATCTAGCGGGTTCTCGACACTTTTCAAGACTATGGTTGCTTCGGCTGCCTTCCCCTCGTGAAATGAGAACACGCGCGAGAGGTCGCAGTCGGTGAGGGCGTCGCCACTGATCACGAGCACGCGATCGCCCTCGAGGTGCGTCTCGGCGAGCTTGACGGAGCCCGCGGTACCCGCCGGCACGTCCTCTACGGAGTAGCTCATCGAGACGCCCCAGTCTGAGCCGTCGCCGAAGTAGTCCCTTATCTCCTCGGGCATGAACTGCAGCGTCGCTACGATCTCATTGAAGCCGTGCTCCCTAAGGAGGTTGACGATGTGCTCCATGCAGGGCACACCCACTATAGAGATCATGGGCTTCGGTTGGTTACTGGTTAACGGTCTGAGGCGTGTGCCCTGGCCACCGGCCATGATCACCGCCTTCATCGATCGCCCCCCGGCCCGCTACCTCTTCCTGCGTTGCCGTTGTAGAGCTTCTTTATCTTGCCAACGTATAGAGCACCCGCTATGAGCGAGAGCCCCAAACCCGAGTAGAACATAATCTCTCCTACGATCTCTCCCGTAGCCCCGGGCCTGTACATGATCACCGCTACCGAAGCCATCAGGACGGCCGTGGCCACCTTTCCCACTTTGTTCACCTTTATCTTACCGTGAAAAGTGAGGCTCCCCACGAGCGCAAAGACGTCCCGCGTGACGAGTATCGCCACTATCGAAAAGGGCAAGATCCCCCGGATCGCCAGGACCACCGCGACGCTGGAGAGCATCAATCGGTCGGCCACAGGGTCTAGGGCTGCGCCGAGATACGAGGCCCCACCCCAGTGGCGTGCGATCACACCATCCAAAAAATCCGTTATAGCCGCCAGAACGAACACCGTGACCGCCACAACTTCCCTCTCCATGAACAACAAAAGGAGCACAACCGGTATAGCTAGAAGCCTGAGCAGCGTCAGCGCGTTGGGCAGCGTCAGGACGCGGTCGCCCAGGAGATCGCCACCGCTCTTCACCGGCTGCTCCTCAAGCGTAAGCGCACGCTCACCCCATAGAGACCGTAGCGTTCGCGCAAGGCGTTCTCCACGTAGCGCAGGTAGCCCTCGGAGACGTCCTTCGGGCGGGTAGCGAAGAGCGCAAAGCGGGGCGGGGCACTGGCAGTTTGAGTGGCAAAGCGGATCTTGACGCCTTTGGGTGGCGCGTTCCGATCCACCAGCGCGTTCACGAACTCGGCGATCTCGTGTGTGGGCACCCTTAGATTGTACGCGGCATACAATCGGGCGGCGAGCGGCATTACTTTCCGGGTACCTGCCCCCGTGAGGGCGGAGATGCAGAGGACCGGAGGCTTCAGGTCCGTCATTCTGGCGAGCAGGGTATCTTCAATCTCGCTCAGCCTCTCGGGCGGCACGAGGTCGCGTTTGTTGATCAAGACCCCACAAGCCCGTCCGGCGTCCTCGACCCTCCTCGCCATCCGGAGATCCTCGGCCACGAGCCCCTCGACCGCGTCCACCAGAAGCAGCGAGACGTCCGAGCGCCGGATAACCCCTTCGGTCTTGAGGGTCGAATAGAAAGGCACGCCCTCCGCCCTGCGAGTGCTCTTGTTTACCCCAGCCGTATCCAGAAGTAGGAAACGCCCGGACGAAGCCCCTTCGTGC
>JALZFP010000098.1 GCA_030861485.1 Actinomycetota bacterium
GACACGTCACCCTTCACCAGCAAGGTTTCTCCACCGAGCTTACCGATCTGGTCCGCAACCTCCTGCGCTTTATCCTCGCTACTGTTGTAGTGCACCACTACGCGGCAGCCCTCTTTGGCGAAGCCCATAGCGATTGCCCGCCCGATACCGGTGCTGCTACCCGTAACCCACACAACCTCGTTAGAGGACAAATCGGCCTCCCCTTTGAATCAAAACGTCAAGGGTATTCACAAGACTCTCCTCCCACCTCGCCGTCTATGCCGCTCATAAGGTTTTACAGGTCGATTTACAGAACCAGATGACCTCCGGAGTCGAACCCCAACGGGAACGGCTCTCCGACGGCTTCGACGTCCTCTCGGGCCTCTACCTCTTCCAAGAGCACCTCGGAAAGCCACAACTCCTCGAGGTGCAGGGTATTTTCTACTATCAGCAGGCGCACTTCGTTGATACGCTCGGGTTTGAGGGCTTGCCGTGCGGCTTCGAACAGAGCCTTATCATCGGCGAGGGTCATCGGAACCGCCGCCCGGATGGGACCACCACTGGTAAGGCAGTTGAGGTAGGTCGCCTCGTAATCAATCTTTTCCACCAGCCGCTCCGTCGTGAAGTCGGCCAAACCAATACCGGTGGCGTTTCCGTGGGAAGCTTCCGAAAGATCCAGGACTGCTAGAAACTGAATAGCAGGTTTGGCAGGCTCAGGTATGCCCTGCAACCGCAGCCGGCCGATAACGTTAGTGTCCATCCCGGTGCCGCTGTAGTTCTTTCCCATCTCCCGGACGACGCACAGGTCTGCGTGGGCGATCGGCAGGAACGGCATGTAGCCCTGGGCCAGCTCCAGAAGCTGGGTCTCGCTTTCGGGAATCTCCGGACCAGGCAAACCTTTTACCAGCGCCGTCTCCTCGTAGGCGTTCTCTACTATCGCCAGGCCGCCGATTACCGGCAGCAGCTCCAGTACCGCGCCCCCGATGGAGGTGATGCTCTCCACCATCGAATTCCAGCCCAGCCGATGCACCATCGACGCCCCCTTGTCTCTCCCCATACCAACGGCGAGCATCTTCATGAGGCCGCTCTCGTAGGGACCGTGAAAAGAGGTGTGTGGTTTCACCCTATTGATCGCCAGGATGCCATCGGCCTCTGCCGCTTCTCTGCTGACGTAGACCGGCAATCCGGCCAGCGGCCCTTCGGTCTCCCCGAGCTGTACCACGTCCGCCGAACAAAGGACCGGGGCGCCAATATTCTCCTCTGTTACCCCTAAGCTCCTCAGCAGATCGCGCTGCCCGTCAGCCGTACCGCGCCCGTGGCTGCCCATCGAGCTGAACAGGAAGGGCTGGTGGCCCTCTTCCTTTAATGTCTGCGCCGCAGCTCGGTACACCCCGATCGCATCGTTTATCCCCCGGCTCCCTGCTGTGATCCCGACGCGAGAGTTGGCCGCTAGCTGGTACCGCTGCAGGAGAAACCCCACCTCGTCTCGAACTTGTTGCGCAAGATCTGGCACCACAGACGCTTCAAAGCGCCGCCGGACCTTGACCAACCGTATACGTTCTATGCTCACGCATCCTCCTCATATCCTCAAGAAATCGAGGCGCAACCTTTATCCGCCCAGAGCACGTGCCCTCGGTACACTAGAAGGCCCCCGAGTAGAGCTTCGCAAACGCCTCTAGCCGAAGTACCTGGCGGCTAGCTGTTTGTAGAACCCGATCGAGCGGACGAACGACTCTACGTCTACGCACTCGTTAGGCTGGTGAGCCAGGCGATCATCTCCGGGACCGTATAGCACAACAGCTAGATCGGGATACGACTCGGTTAGCACGGACGCATCCGTGTAGTATGACGCGCCCGCACGGGAGGACGGAGAATCGTAGGTCTCCTCGCGCAGGCCCTCCGCCACCTGGACGATCCGCTCTTCTTCGGGCGTGGTCACGGCTAAGCGCTCCTGCATCACTTCTATTTCGTAGTTTAGGTCGGGGAGATTATCCCGAAGGGAGTCGATGCGTTGCTCGATGTCTTGCAGGATCTCGCCGCGTTCTTGGGCGGGCACCGTGGGGATGTCGATCTGCTACCGGCTCTCGTCTGGCACCACGTTCACCGCGACCCCGCCGTCTATGCGGCCGACGCTAAGGGTCGGTGCCCCCAACGCCGGGTCTGGGTCCACCTCAAACCGTAAGTTCTGAAGGAGCTCATCGAGGACGTGGTGCATATGCTCTATCGCGTTTACGCCCGTTTCGGGCGCCGAGCCATGGGCTGATTTGCCACGGGTAGTGATCTCCACCCACAAGGCCCCTTTGTGTGCGAGGATCACGTCCCCCCTCGTGGGCTCCGCTATCACCACAGCCCCGACGCCTTCGAGGATCCCGCGTTCGACGAACCTCCTCGCGCCGCGGCAGTCTACCTCTTCGCTAGCAGTTGCGGCGAACAAGACGTCGCCCGGAAGCGTAGTCTGCGCTTGTCTCAGGTTGGCCACGGCAATGGCCATCGCCGCGAGTCCGCTTTTCATGTCCGAGGCCCCGCGACCGTAGATCTTGCCGTCGCGGAGCTCGGCCGCAAAGGGGTCAGCCTCCCAGGCTGTTCCGCCCGCCGGGACCACGTCCATGTGTCCACAGAGCATCAGTGATGGTTGATCTCGCCCTTCTCCCGGCAGCCTCGCCAGCAGGTTAGCACGCCCCGATAAGAACTCGTCTACCTCGGTTTCTATTCCATGTGCCCGGAAAAACTCGTCCAGGATCTGCGCCGCTTCTAACTCGTTGCCGGGCGGGTTCGTCGTGTCGATCTGCAGAATGCGCTGCAAGAGCGAGACAGCTTCGTCTTTCGGGACCACGGTCTCCTTCACCCCCAAAGCGCCGAGAGCACTATCGCCACGGACGGGACGATACCGAACAAACGAATCATACGTACGTCCTCCCCCGCAAAACCGGGCGTCTTCGCGACCAAAGTAGCATGCTACCCGTCCCTACACAACCTCTCAAATTAGGGATGAGCTTATCCCTAACCGCTGGCCGTCGGCCCCGATGTCGTTTCCCCAGACGTTATCAAGGTCTTATCGGTAGCACCTAGCCCAAGGGAGGGATTGGTTTGCGGTTCTCACCTGCTGTAACTAGAGCTAGGCCCTAGGAGGCGTGTCAAGACTGTCAACGGGCTAAGTTTGCAGGACGCCTGGTGGGTATTTAGGCACCGTACTTTGCCCTGGTCTTTGGGATCCGCAACTTCTTCAGCTTGCCGCTAGCACCGGTCTACTCTGGCGCTGGGTGCACCGTAATAGTCGCTTCGTCGCGGTTTACCGGACCAAACTCTCCCCCGCCTAGCGCGGTGTTCTTCGCGGTCCCTGGACGCGTCGGAGTCGCAACGACCTCGACCGTAGCAGAGCCCCCGTGCGGGAGATTGCCCAAGTCGCATTCGACACCGTTAGTGCTGTGGTCGCCACTACCGCAAGACCCCTGGCTGGGCTTCGCTGAGACGAGCTGCATGTTATCCGGCAAGAAGTCCTTGAGGCCCGCGTGCTGAGGAGCAGAGTTGTTCGTTACCGTGACGGTAAAAGGGTGCGGCTGCCCCACGGTGGCAGGCTTATGGTCGGCAGTTTGGGTCGTACTGATGCCGGGGTCGGCCTCCGCGTGGGCCGACCCCGCTAGCAGGAGGCTCGCAGTCATCACCAAGCCCAGAAGAAGAACAAAGCCGCCTGGGACAGCCTTCGCTTCGGTTCTCGACATGCTTGCCTCCCCCCTCCGTTGTGCTATTTTGAGTTTGCCCTCTCTGCTTACCGAGGTTCCCGGCAAGCGTGTACTGAAAACCAGCGATGTCTTTCGGTCTGCGCCTTTTGCAGCCTTCTGTGGCCTTCTGTTAACCGGATTAGCCTTGTCACTTAAGCCGGCGCCGAGAGTGGCATCCCCTTACAAGAGGACTCTCATAACCCTACATCTAG
>JALZFP010000017.1 GCA_030861485.1 Actinomycetota bacterium
CGGCCCTAAACGGTTTGGTGCAAGATCCCGAGGGCCGTATAGAGGGGGTGCGAGCGGTTTCAGGCGAGGAGCAGCGAGCGCAGAGGGCGGACGCTGTGGTGCTGGCGAGCGGTGGATTCGGTGGTAACCCAGAGCTCGTGAGAAGCTACATAATCGGCGGATCGGGAAGGATGAGGCTACGGGCGAACCCCTGGAGCACGGGCGACGGATTTCTCGCGGCGCTTGAGGCAGGCGCGCTCGCGAGCGCAGGCCTCGACGAATTCTATGGCCGGAACCTGCCCGCTCCCCCCGCTCGTTTCTCCCCCGAAGAATTCGTCGAGGTGTCCCAACTCTACGGCCGGTACGCCGTGGCGATAAACCAGAACGGCGAGCGCTACACCGACGAGGCCGCCGACTGGTCAGAGACGGCGCTCACCCAGGCCACCGCTCGTCAGCCGGGTCTCCGTGCCTGGTACGTCCTTGACGCGGCGGGTCTGCAGGAGCGCGTTCGGGACCGCACCGTGGAAGAGATGGTCACCGCTGCCCGCCGCGTCGGTGCAACCGTCCTGCAGGCTGAAAGCCTGGAGGAGCTGGCAGAGAAGCTCGCTGAGCGGGGCGTTTCCCAGGAGAACGTGCTCCACGGGCTAAGCGAGTACAACGCCGCCGTCGCCGATGGAAGGGTCGACAAACTCTCCCCTCCGAGGAGCGCCCCGGCCGCGCCCGTGCAGGTTCCGCCGTTCGTGGCCGTGGCGGTCGCTCCGACCATAACGCACACGATCGGCGGGCTCGCGGTCGAGGCGGGTTGCCGGGTACTGCGCCGGACAGACGGCCGGCCGCTCCCCGGGTTGTACGCCGCGGGAGTCGAGGTAGGCGGGGTGTCGGTGGGGGGGTACACAAGCGGTCTTGCCGCGGCACTGGTCTTCGGCCGGGTGGCTGCGGTGTCGGCGGTGAGAGACAGCAAAAGCTCTACCCGCGGACGCAGGCTTGGGGAAGATCCCTAGCTCTTTTGGTTGGGTGGCTCGTGGCCTGATCAAGAGCGTGCGATGAGGGACCTCGAGGCCGCTCTGCCAAGGGTGCCAGGTCGACGACGCTCGAGTAGATACCTAGGCGGTCGCTGCGATAAGGTACTCGACCACGTCCTCTAGAGAATTACGCTCCCCAAAGACCGCACGCTGTTTTTCGGCCCCGGTCCCGGTCTCTACGATTCCGAGCACTCCTTCGAGCTCGGTTTCGCACCGAAAGTCTTGGGAAACGGAACGTAGAGCCTTTACAAGATCCCGGGCGGCATCCCGAGCGGGGACACTCTCGCCGGTTGAGAAGTCGTGGAGGTGGGCGTCGAGGCCGTAGCGGATGGCACGCCACTTGTTCTCTTCGGTGAGGAGCGGGTCTTCGGGAGGGTACTCGTCAGCGGTTGCGACGAGACACTGGGCGAGGGCGGCGAGGGAAGCGGTCCAGGCGGCGTCTGTCTGGGCGTCTAGCGCACGGAGCTCGACGGTGCCCAGCCTCGGGTGGGGCCGGGCGTCCCACCAGCACCAGGTGTAGTCCGGCATGCTTGCGGCGCCGACCAAGGTGTCCACGTAGCCCTCGAATTCCCCCCAGGAGCGGAAGCGGGGTGGCAACCCCGAGCGGGGAACGAGCCCGAAGACCTTGGCGCGAGTGGAGGAGAGCCGCGTGTCGGCCCCATGCCAAAATGGGGAGTTGGCCGAGAGAGCGACGAATAGCGGTACGTGGCGCGAGAGTGTGTTTACCGCCCGAATAGCATGCTCCTCGTCCGGTACGGCCACGTGGACGTGAAGACCGTAGATGGCCTGCATCCGCGCCGCCCAGCCCATCTCTTCCTCCACCCTGCGGTAGCGCTCGCTGGCCGTGATCGGCTGCGCGGTAGCGTCGCTGAAAGGGTGCGTTCCCGCCGCCACAAGCCTTACCTCGCATCCCTCGACGAGGGCTCGCACCCTCCGGCGGAGGTCGGAAAGCTTCGACGCCAGCTCCGCCACCGTGCCCCAGATCGGGGAGCGCACCTCCAGGCAAGAAGCAGAGAGCTCGGAGGTGATAGAGCCTGCTGAGAGCCCTGCGGCATCGCGAGCGGCGAGCACGTCCTCGATAGCCGGGACAAGCTCGAACGAGGAGGGGGCGACGAGCTGGAACTCTTCCTCGATGCCGATGGTATAGGGTGCTGAGCCGCCGAAGTTGAGGTCCATGCGCTTACTTTAGCAGTGACACCGGGAAAGTTGGTCAAAGAGCGAACGGCCGG
>JALZFP010000028.1 GCA_030861485.1 Actinomycetota bacterium
GGTTCCGGAGGGGGGACAGGCGGCCGGTATGTTAGCGGTGATACCTCGTGATCGCGGTGGGCAACCCCTTCTGCCTACCGGACACGGAGAGTCCATGATCTACTTCGACAACGTGACCAAGGTCTACGGCAGGGACGTTGTGGCCCTCAAAGACGTGAACCTCGGCGTGGAGGCCGGGGAGTTCGTCTTTCTCGTCGGGGCCAGTGGTTCCGGCAAGTCCACAATGATACGCCTTATCCTGAAAGAGATGGAGCCGACCTCTGGAACCATCAGCGTAAACGGTGCGAAACTTTCGGCCATTCCTCGCCGGTACGTGCCCAAGCATCGCCGGAACATAGGCTGTGTATTCCAGGACTTCAAGCTCCTTCCCAATAAGACCGCTGCCGAGAACGTCGCCTACGCGATGGAGGTTACCGGCCAGAAGGAGCGGACCATCCGCACGAGGGTGCCCCAGATTCTGGAGCTCGTCGGCCTCGGGGGAAAGAAGGGCGCATACCCAGGCCAACTCTCCGGTGGCGAGCAGCAGCGGGTCAGCATCGCCCGTGCCTTTGTCTCCCAACCACCGATACTCATCGCCGATGAGCCGACGGGAAACCTCGACCCTGAAACGAGCGTCGGGATAATGCAGCTACTGCACAGAATCAACCGCATTGGCACCACGGTGCTTGTGGCGACCCACGACAGGGAGATGGTGGACGTGATGCGCAAGAGAGTCGTGGCGCTTGAGGAGGGCCGAATCGTACGTGACATGGTTAAGGGGGGGTATACCAGTGAGGTCTAGCAACCTGGGGTTCTTCCTGCGCGAGGCGCTCAAGAACCTGCGCCTGAACCTGCTCATGAGCGTGACGGCGGCGACTACCACGGTGATCTGCGTCCTTATCCTGGGCCTCGGCCTGTTGACGTACGGGCACGCCGGCGCCTTTCTCGACTCTATCGGCAGGGACATCTCGATGACGGCCTATTTACCGGAGGATTTCTCCTCCGAGAGGATTGAGGAGGTGCGAGGAAACGTCGAGGCCTACCCGGAGGTCAGCGAGGTCCGCTACGTCTCCAAGGAGCAGGCGCTAGAAGACTTCAAGGAGACCCTCTCCGAGCAGCCCGACATCGTCGAGGGGCTCCCGAGTGACGTCCTGCCGGCTTCGCTCGAGATCACGCTAAACAACCCTGGCGACTCCGGCGCGGTCGCACAGAAGCTTCAGGGCGAGGGCTTCGGTGAGGACGACCTCCGCCGCAACGAGGAGCTGGCAGAGAGCTTCGAAACGTTCGCGTACTGGGTCATGCTTGTCCTGGGCGTGGTCACGGCGCTCTTCCTGCTGGCGAGCGTACTCCTTATCTCTAATGTGATAAGGCTCTCCATCTTTGCCCGGCGCAAGGAGATAGAGGTGATGAAGCTTGTTGGAGCCTCAGACAGTTTTGTCAGGACGCCGTTCGTCCTCGAAGGGCTGGTGCAGGGCCTGGTCGGGGCCGCCCTCGCCGCCTTTCTGGTGGCGTGGGCCAACTCGGCCTTCGAGGACTGGGCCCGGGAGGCCCTCCCCCTGGTCCCTGTGGCTTCCGGCGCGGTCAACATCCTGCTCGTCGTGCTGATCCTGTTAGCCACGGGCGTCCTCATCGGCGTCGCCGGTAGCTACTTCTCTGTGCGGCGCTTCTTAAAGGTGTAGCCGGCCGGCGCTTCGGACGAGCAGCGGTCGACCCGTGGTAGACTCAGCGGGTGTTCGAACGTAGTTCCCGAACTCTTCTCTCGCCGTGATCCTACCGGCCCAGCTGGTTCGCCGGGGGAGATACTCGGTTGCGGACCCCTTGTTCGTCGAGGAGCGGCGCCCGGTCTTGGTCGCCCGCAAGCTTAGGCGCAGCGCCGAGGCCGGGGACATAGTCCTGGTGCGCGTCCGCGAGAAGGGACGCTCCCTGCGCGGAGAGGTCACAAAGGTCCTCGGACCCCCTGACGACCCGCGCAACGTCTACGGGGCGCTCTTCGCCTCGATAGATACCTCTCGCGAATTCTCGCATAGAGTCGAGGAAGAGGCTGCGGCGAGCGCTCGTAGGGACCTGGGCGAACGCGAGGACCTGCGCGACCTTGCTACCGTGACCATCGACGGCGCGGACGCCAAGGACTTTGACGATGCGATCTCTATTGAGCACGCGGATGGAGGCTACCGACTCTGGGTACACATAGCGGACGTGACACACTACGTGCGGCCCGAGAGTCGCCTAGACCGGGAGGCGCGCAGGCGCGGCAACTCGGTCTATCTTCCGGGGACGGTGGCCCCGATGCTCCCCAGGCAGCTCTCCGAGGACGTGTGCTCCCTGAGGCCGGGCGAAGAGAAGGCGACCGTCACGGTGGAGATGGAGGTTGCGCCCTCCGGCGAGGTGAAGGCCAGCAGAGCGTACCGCAGCCTGACGGTTAGCGACGCCCGCCTCACCTATAGGGGGGTGGACGCCTTTCTGCGCGGCAAGGGTGAGGTGGTGCGGGGCGAGTCGGTACGGGCGGCGCACGAGCTCTCGCGAAAGTTAAAGACCCGGGCCGCGGTGCGTGGCAAGCTGGAACTCGGAGGGCGAGAGCCCGAGTACGAAGTGGACGAGCGGGGGGTGCCCATGGGAGTGGAGGCGC
>JALZFP010000034.1 GCA_030861485.1 Actinomycetota bacterium
AAGGACAGGCTCAAGCAAAGCGGAATGGGCCTCTCCGGTGGCCAGCAGCAGCGGCTGGTAATCGCCCGGACCCTGGCGGTCGAGCCGGAGGTCATCCTTATGGACGAGCCGGCGAGCGCGCTCGACCCGGTCTCGACCCAGAAGATAGAGGACACCATGGCTGAGCTCAAGAAGAGGTATACGGTGGTAATCGTGACGCACAACATGCAGCAGGCAGCGCGCATCTCAGACTATACGGGCTTCTTCTACATAGAGAACATGGGGGATCCAGGCCGGCTTTGGGAGTTCGACGAGACGAGCAAGATGTTCTCCGCCCCCGAGCGCAAGGAGACCGAGGATTACGTTACGGGCCGCTTCGGATTAGGACGCTTTATGCCGCGGGAGATCTTTCAACGGGAGTTAAATCATCTGGTCGAAGAGGTCGTAGAGCTTGGCCACGAGGTCGAGTCCTGCCTGGGCACAATGGCCGAGGCCCTAGAGAAGCACGACTACGAGACGGCTCGTCAGGAGCTCGGCATCGACTCCCGCTACAAGGAGCGGGGGGTGGAGATAGACGAGGAGTGCATGATCCTGCAGGCCCGCCAAGCCCCGGTGGCCAGCGACCTGCGGTTGATCTACACAGTCCAGGCCGTGACAAACCACCTGGTGCGCGCCGGTACCCTTTGCGAGCACATCTGCCGGGCGATCGTCGAGACCGCAGGATGCGATCGTGACCCCGACCTCGAGGCCACCCTCTCCGAGATGGCCCACGCCGCCCGGAACCTCTTTAGGGAGGGCCTGGACATCTTTGAGAACCGCGATGTGGACCGTGCTCGCGACCTGGAGGCCGCCGACGATAAGATCGACCTGTTCTACTCGGAGGCGATGAACCTGGCCGTAAACCCGGGTAAAGGGGAGGCCGGAGACCCCGAGTGGCGGGTCCGGGCCGCGCTCACGGTGCACTACCTCGAGCGTATCGCCGATCACGGCGTGGATATCGGCAGGCGCACCGTATTCCTCGTCACCGGCGAACGTATGGAGAGCGCCATGAGCCAGTACCGCAACCGGCAGATCGAAGGTTACGACGAGTAGCCAACGGGCCACGTTCTCACCACCCGCTCGTAGTTATCTGATACAATCTAGCCAAACGTTTCACCTGCGAGCGAGTTGTATTCGGGGATTTTGGTTTGAGGCTTACGAAAAGAAGCAAGTACGCGGTGCGGGCGCTGATGGAGCTGGCGCTGGAGGGATGTTCTTCACCTTTAGGGGTGTATGAGATCGCGCGCCGTCAACACATCCCCGAGAGATTCCTGGAGCAGATCTTCGGCGACCTCAGGCGGGCGGGGATACTCGAGAGCCACCGCGGGGCGCACGGCGGGTTCTGCTTCTCCGTACCCCCCGAGGAGATAACCGTCCTCGACGTCGTCGAGATGCTGGACGGCGAGATCCGCCCGGCACGCTGCTCGGCCGGTGGTACCTGCTATATAGCAGACTCGCCCCTTTGTACGACGAGCAAGATCTGGGACGAAGCTCGCGTCGCCCTCGAAGGGGTTTTTGGCCGCTACACGATAGCCGAGATAGCCGCCGAGGAACGCGAGAACCGTGCCGCCCGCGCCGACGAAGTAGCCGAGGGAGGCGGCGCGCGAACCGAAGCCCCCACCGCCTCCCTCACCTGATAAACAGGCCTTTCTGTAAAGAAGCGAGACATTTCCCGGTGCGACTCCGTTCGCACCTGCGGGGCCGCACCGGCCTGACCGAGACCCTCGTGGAGGTAGGGGAGAAGACCTACCACATCACGCGCCCGTTGGCTGCGGACGCCCTTATCGACGAGGAGGATTTCGCCCGGGACGAGCGGCTCCCCTACTGGGCCGAGCTCTGGCCGAGCGCCGTAGCGCTCGCGCGCCACGTCTCGAAGGAGCGCCTTCTGGGCAGGCGCTCGATTGAACTCGGCTGCGGCGTCGGGCTCCCGAGCGTGGCTGCTCTTGCCGGCGGAGCCGGGGTGACCGCAACCGACCACTACGCGGCCGCTCTCGATTTCACCCGCTACAACGCGCGCTCCAACCTCGGTGTTGAACCCGAAACGCAGCTACTTGACTGGCACGCGCCCGGAGCAGGGGTTTCGGGCGGCTTCGATCTCGTACTCGCCGCCGATGTGCTCTACGAGTGGAGGAACGTTCCGGCGCTCGTGGCATTGATACCCACCCTCCTGGCTTCCAGCGGCGAACTACTCCTCTCTGACCCCCGCCGCAAAAACACCCCGGCGTTTCTGGAGAGGATGTGTGAAAAGGGGTTCCACTCTTCGACGGTGGAAACCCTTGTGCCGTCAGACGGACGAGAGGTAGTGGTCCTGGTGCATCGGCTCCTACGTCTCTAGCGTTGCTTTATCGCGCCGCCGCTCCATAATAGGCTCGGTGTTGCTGCGCTTTCGTCGACGAACTTCGACGAAAGTGGCGAAGGTGCCAGAGACGGCCGTGTGGGAGGGCTGGGAGAGATAAGGGACAGAGGAAAGCAGTGCTTGGGAACGCGAGTAAACATATCCTGGGGGCAGATGGCGCAAGGTTTGGATACCGGCAGTAGAAGCCAAGGGATGTCGGTCTTGAGGGCTGTGCTTATTGCCGGGTGCGTTGTCCTCGGCCTGGCTTTAGCTGTGGTGCTGCTGCTGGCCGTGGTATACCGCCAGCCGACGGCCGAGGAGGTGATACAGGCCTTCCGTGACGAAGGTCTCGAGGTCGGCGAGACGCGGCAAGTAGATCGCGAAGTAGACCGCAGCTTCGTCCCGAAGACCTACAAGGAGCAAGTGAGCTTCACGGTACCTTCCCAAGGAGAGCGCGTCGGGGGACGCGTCTTTACCTTCGAGTCCGAGGAGGACCTGGAGCAGGTGCGCGAGCACTACGAGGGGTTTGGTGAGCTGTTCTCCTCCTACGTCTACGTCGAGAACAATGTACTAG
>JALZFP010000039.1 GCA_030861485.1 Actinomycetota bacterium
GAGTATCGCAAGAACATCGAGAAGGATGCTGCGCTGGAACGCAGGTTCCAACCCGTGCTGGTGGGCGAGCCCAGCGTGGATGACACGATAGAGATCCTGCGCGGTCTCAAGGACCGTTACGAGGCGCACCATAGGGTGAAGATAACGGAGGAGGCCATAATCGCGGCTGCCGAGCTCTCCGACCGCTACATCTCGGATCGCTTCCTGCCAGATAAGGCCATAGACCTCGTGGATCAGGCGGCGGCCAGGGTCCGCCTGCGCTCGAAGACCAAGCCGCAGAACACAAAAGAACTCGAGGATGAAATAAAGCACCTCCAGCGGGAGAAAGATCAGGCCGTTGCCGCCGAAGACTTCGAGAAGGCCCAACAGCTCAAAGACCACGTCCAGGGGCTGCAGGAAGAGCTTAAGAAGGCCCGCGAGGGGCGGCGTCCTGCGGCCGAGGTCACAGCTGAAGATATAGCGGAGGTGGTCAGCAGGGCCACCGGGATCCCCGTCTCCCAACTCACCGAAGAGGAGCGCGAGCGCCTCTTGCGCCTGGAGGGGCAGCTGCACGAGCGGGTCGTGGGCCAGGACGAGGCGGTCTCCGCGATCGCCGAGGCCATAAGGCGCGCCAGGGCTGGTCTTTCAGATCCCAACCGCCCCATAGGCAGCTTCCTCTTCCTCGGTCCCACGGGCGTCGGAAATACCGAGCTCGCACGTACTCTGGCCGAGGCCCTCTTCGGGGACGAGGCGGCGATGGTGCGCATAGACATGAGCGAGTTCCAGGAGAGGCACACAGTTAGCCGGTTGGTGGGCGCCCCTCCGGGCTACGTGGGCTACGAGGAGGCCGGACAGCTCACCGAGAGCGTGAGGCGCAGGCCCTACTCGGTGTTGCTCTTGGATGAGATCGAGAAGGCGCACGCGGACGTGTTCAACATACTGCTTCAGATCCTGGACGACGGCCGCCTTACCGACTCGCAGGGTCGCACGGTGGACTTCAAGAACACGGTCATCATCATGACCTCCAACATGGGCGCAGAGCGGATACAGGCTCACGCGAGGAGGAACGAGTCCTTCGAGGAGTTGAAGGAGGATATGGACCGGATCTTGCGCAACACCCTGCGCCCGGAGTTCGTGAACCGCATAGACGAGATCGTCGTCTTCCGAGCGCTCACTAAGGAGCAGATATCCGACATCGCTCGTCTCCTCCTGGAGCGCACGACGAGACGCCTCAGGGCGCAGGACATCGAGGTAGAGTTCGCCGAAGAAGCGCTCGAACTTTTGGCCGAAGAGGGCTTCGACCCGGAGTTTGGAGCGCGTCCTTTGCGCAGGACCATCCAGCGCAGGGTGGACAACGACCTCTCCCGGATGGTGCTAGAAGGGTCGCTCAACCCCGGCGATAAGGTAGTCATCGGTGCCGAGGATGGCAGACTCACCTTCGAGGTTCTCCAAGGCGCCTCGGCGGTCGGAGCAGCGGGTCAGACCGAGGCGAGCGAAGAGGACTAGCAGACCCGGCAAGGTGCTCTTGGCAGACCCGGGATTTCCGGGTCTGCCAGCTCCGGTCCGGCGAAGGAAGGAGATGAAGTAGCGCAACGGCATCGGGAAGGAGGAGAGGATGAGCATCTTCCCAACAAAGATCCTCTTGGCTACTGATGGATCCGAAGAGGCGGCCTTGGCCACCCAAACGGCGGTCGACATAGCCGGCATGAATGACTCGGAGTTGCACGTCGTCTTCGTTGGGTTATCGGCGGCTTACGTTGGTATGGGGCCACCAGAAATCGCGGACATCCCTGCCCCCAGGCAGGAGGAGCTCACCGAAGAGGCCCGGAGGCTGCTAGATGCTCAGGTGCGACGTATCGAAGCTGGCGGAGGCGCCGTAGCGCAAGCCCATCTCAGGATAGGGAAACCAGACGAACAGATCGTCGCCTTGGCCGAGGAGATAGGCGCGGGGCTGATAGTAGTGGGCAGCCGAGGATTGGGCGGGATAAGGCGACTCCTAATAGGGAGTGTCTCGGACTCCGTCGTCCGACACGCCCACTGCCCGGTGCTGATCGTGAGGGCATAAAAGCGTGGATGGCGCTACCTTGAAGGCTCGGGCTCAACCGCTCGTCGGCCTCGCGGCGAAGGAGCCGAGAAAAAGCGCTCCTTCTAAGACACACGCTTCGGTCCTTACCCCTCGTGGTAGGAGGCCTAGGCCCTGCCCGTCCTCGCGTACGATCCTATAAGGACGGGGCGTAACCCACTGGCGGCTCACGCCACGCCTATTTTCTCTATACTCTGAGCAGTTCTAACCGCTCGGGCTCGGAGCCGGCGGGCGCGAACACCCGGAACCGGAAGGGCGTGTTTGCACAATGGGAATCTGATGCCGCAGGGATTATATAAAGAGGATCCCCTGACGCCATACGAACGCGAGGAGTACGAGTCGGACCTCATCACGTTCTGCGACCGCGAGCTAGACCTGCTCGGCGACATCGAGGGCCTCAACGTCCTCTATGCCGGCGGCGCTTCGCCACTCTGGCTGGAAGGCCTCGCCTGGCGCGTCGGACTCACCGGCCGCCTCACCGCGCTCGAACTCGACCCGGACCGGGTACCGAGGGCCACAGATGTTCTTGGGGAGGCGGACCTACCCGTCCCGGTCAGTCTCGTTACGGGGGACGTCTTTGAGCCTCCTTTCGAACCCCAAACGTTCGACCTCGTCTACTCGACCGGCCTCTTCCACGAACTCGACGTGCGGGAGGAACCCGCCGGGGAGGCACTCGCGGCGCTCGCGCGTTGCGTTCGAGCTGGCGGACGGGTGGCGACGGGCGATTTTGTCGACTCCTTGGCGGCCGTGCAGCTTGAAGACGAAGAGATACAGGCAGAGTGGATGGGTGAGGCTTTTGGGAGGGAGATCTATGGCATCGGACCACCGGAGCGGCTCGTCGCGCTGCACGAGACCGTCCTCTACCAGGTCCGGTGGCAGGTCTCGCTGCCTTATCCCTTTCGCCACCTCGATAAGCTCGTCCTGGCCGAGGACGAGCCTGTGGAGTTCTTACTCTTGCCTGCTGGGACGGTGGAGAGGCTTCGCAAACGCCGTCGGGCACTCCGGGAGCGTATCGAGCGTGAGGGTTACTCCCGCCCGGCTACCCTCTACGTTGAAGGGGTGGTGAGTGGTTGAGGGTTACCTCTCGAGAACGATCGTTACCGGCCCGTCGTTGACTAGCGTGACCTGCATCATCGCCCCGAAGGAGCCGGTCTCCACGGAGGCCACACCCGCCTCGCGGAGCTGTTGGCAGAAGTAGTCGAAGAGCCTCTCGGCCTCCTCCGGAGGAGCGGCGTCGACGAAACTCGGACGCTTGCCTTTTCGGGTGTTGGCCAGCAGGGTGAACTGTGAGACGGCGAGAATCTCGCCTCCGCTCTCACGGACGTCCAGGTTCATTCTGCCTTCGGCGTCGGCGAAGACGCGCAGGCCGGTGACCTTCTCGGCGAGCCAGTCAACTTTGGCTTCACCGTCTCCCCTGGCGATACCGACGAGGAGCAGGAGACCGGAGCCTATCTCGGAAATTTGCTCGCTGTCTACGGAGACAGAGGCGTTCTTTACGCGTTGGAGGACTATCTTCAAGATGCCTCCTAGAGAGGTTGACGCCCTTGGTAGCCGGCCTGTAGCTCGTGCCAGTAGCCGATCTGCTCCTCCGGCGGGTGCCAGCAGAGAAAGACGACGCGCCCATCCCTTTCGTGGGGGAAATCCAGGAGGCCAGAGTCGAGGTCCTTGAGGAATACACCGAGCTCGCGGATGCGTTCTATAGCCAGGTACAGGTTGTACGCCTCGACGCCATATTCGGAGCCCACACGCCCGCCGCCGTTCGAGGCGGAGGCTTCAAGGATGGGATCTATGTGTGGGGCCTTCTCTCTCATGGCGTTACGGTGGACCGCAACGTCGGCCAAGAGTTCCTCGAGCTTAGGTAACAAAGCATTCGCCTCATTGACCGTAAAAAGTTTGGGGAAAGAGAACCCCTCCACGTTTTGCGTCTCCTAGCGTCCCAGCGCCAGCCGGTCAGCGAGCATACCGGGGAGGCCCGCGGCCCGTATCTTATCTTGGGCCTTCTGCACGTCGTACTCGACAAAGCGGTAGGCGATCTGGATTCCGCCTTGCGCGTCCTCGACAAGCAGGTAGGAGGCGAAGGTGTCGCCGTCCCGGGGCTGGCCGACGGAGCCAGGGTTGACGAGGTAGGGCCCGCCCGAGCTCAGGTCGAGGGTGTCGTAGGAGCCAGGGGACGGGCCATCTGGCGAGGGGACGACGGTCTTTACGTGCGTGTGGCCGAAGAAGCAGACCCGAACTTCAGGATAATCCGCCGTCAGAACGGCGAGGTTCTCCCGCGCCACGGCCCCGTTAATGATGTACTCGTCCGGATCCCGAACCGAGCCGTGCACGAAAAGTGTCCCCTCCCTGAGCAGCGTGCGCGGACGCGTGCGCAGAAATTCGGCATTGTCATGCGCCAGTTGCTCGCGGGTCCACCCGATAGCCTCAGCGGCGACCGGGTTGAACCAGGATAGGTCCGTGGAGAGGTTCGTAACCGCGAGGTCGTGATTACCGGAGATCACCGGCATCTCATAAGAGCGCACTAACTCGCAGCACTCGTTCGGGCTCGCCCCGTAGCCGATCACGTCGCCGAGACAGTAAATCTCCTCAGTTCCGTCCGGAACGTCCCCAAGTACAGCTTCGAGGGCTTCGAGGTTGCCATGAATGTCGGAGATCACTGCGTACATACCGGGTGTAGCGTAGTATATCAGTCGGTGAGGGCTGTCAGACCTTGGCCGGTAGGCCGAGTGGGCTCGGACATTGAAGGTGCACGAGCCTTACGCTAACATTACCGGGCGGTTTCCTCTCTTTGTGGGCCTGTAGCTCAGGGGATAGAGCAACGGTTTCCGGGGCCGTGTGTCGGAGGTTCGAATCCTTCCAGGCCCGCTTCTTGTATTCCGGTCAGTTGTAGTGCTGACCGATCGTTCTTTTTCCCATAGCTATGCTGTTTGCCCCTGGAAACCGTTGCTCTATCCCCTGAGCTACAGGCCCACCCTTGTTATCACGCAAAACATAGGATCATTGATCCCCTCTCTGCACCGGGGACCACTATAGCAGGTCTTAAGGTGCAGTTAGGGTACAGTAACCGGTCTCTCTACTGCTCAAGTTTCGCGCTGTGCTACCCGGAGAGGAGTAGGGAAGTAGATTAGCTCACCGTATGGACTGTATGAACTATGACGGACCAGGTTACGGGTGCGTTGGGGTCACGGTAGGGGTCAGGTTTGCGTGAGTGGTGGGAGGCTGTACTACAATGCAAGATCATATTATCTAACTACCGCAACGATCTATCGAAGCAGGAACCGGCGTAGATGGAAGTAAGGAGTCGCCGGGGCTGAAAAGGAGGGCCGGAGCAAATGCGTGTACAGGTATGATGTACTCCGGCCCTACTCGATGGTAGTAGCCTTAGGATAGCCAGCTTAGATAAGAAATCAATAAGAGAGCCCCTCGCCGTTAGCGCAGGCGTCTTGCTTGAAAGAGCCTTACGACGAGGAGCCGGCCATAAGGCTATCACTCTCCTCAGGAGGCAACCTCACACGTCTGGTGCAGGAGAAGAGGAGACCCCGGCCGTGCGTGTACAGCGAACTGGGCGGGGTTATA